>JAUVLU010000014.1 GCA_030600585.1 Candidatus Cloacimonadota bacterium
GCTTCAGCTACGAAGCCGGACTAATCACCAAAAAATTCGTTCAAAACTTCGCCATAGAAAAGATGAAAGAAGTGAGATCGTTTTGTGATGAATCACAAAGCCAACTCTTGGCAGGCCAATGTATTACGTATATATTTTACAAAGCTTAGCATTTTCAACTAAACATTATACCGGTTTTACAACCGACTTAAAGAAAAGATTTATCAAACATAACAACGGAGAAGTACCTCATACAAGTAAATACAAACCCTATAAAATTATAATTTATACAGCATTTGAATCTGAAGATAAAGCAAGATCATTTGAGAAGTATTTAAAATCTCATTCCGGACGTGCTTTTGCTCAAAAACATTTTTAAGAAATAGAAGAAATAGTATCATGTATGATATTATTATCCTTGACGAATACGAACTTGAGACTTTTAGGATTCTCAGAGAAATAACTTTGTTATTTAGGATGGTGTAATAAATAAAATGCATAGACTCAAATTTTATTCATTAAACGATATGTCAATCGGGTATAATCTCAATAAACTTGTAGAAATTGTTAGTAATTTCGAAGATACAAAACAAGATTATACAATAAATGAAATCATAGAATTTTATAATATCACAATATTTATTGATAATAATCTATTCTTAACAAAATGGTCAGAGGAAGAAGTAACGTTAATTAAGGATTCAAACAAGCAATTTAAAACTATAGTCAATAAGTATTTTAGTTCTATTCCAGGTAGTGACTTAGGGCAAATATACGAAAATATTGATTGGAATTATAAAGACAATTTTTGGGAAATAATTGAAAAGTTCAATACGTTTAAAGCATTTGAAGAAAGTGAGTTTATTGTATTTTTAAACCTGAGTTCTCCCAATTTAAGAAATATTCTGTGTAATAAGAAAACAGTCTCTCATTTTGATACTGCTGTTAAAGATTACATCATATCCATTCCTGTGCATATTGAAGTATTAATGGATGATTTTGAAGTTTATGATAATCAAAACAAGTTAAATCTACCCAAATCATTAACAATCGAAGATAAAGAACTATTGATTATCAATTATATTAATAGTGCAAATCCAAATCTTAACTACTTGCGCTTAATATCCAATATTCAAAATAATAAAGACAAGATCGTGATTTCAGATAAAGTTCGTTTATCCACATTGAAAAAAATAGAAGAGTT
This sequence comes from Candidatus Cloacimonadota bacterium, assembly GCA_030600585.1. GTDB lineage: Bacteria > Cloacimonadota > Cloacimonadia > Cloacimonadales > TCS61 > Tenebribacter. The sequence goes on from JAUVLU010000014.1 coordinate 1,184, forward strand.
CGAGAATAAAATATTCGCTAACAGTAGTGGATTTAATACAAAACTTGTAGTAAAGTTCAAAGAGCAAGAAGAAGAAGTTCTTGATAAATCAAACTCTCATTCATTCGAATACTCATATAGTACAAATTGGATTAAAGAAAATAATGATTACAATTCTCTTTTAAATAATTTCATTTATTTATTTGAATATGTAGATCTACAAATGAGGATTACTTTAACCAATAATATCTCCGAAATGGGTACAATTGAGAGAATTGTTACCCCACGATCTCAAAATTCGTATAATCCAAGTATGTGGTATTTTCAAAAAAATAACATGGCAAATCTACAAATGATTGGCTATTATGGTCAATTGAAGCAAATGAATATTTTTTTAGAGGATATCATAGAATGGTTTTTTCACGAGTATCTTTCGACTGAATTTAATGTGAAAGATTATCGTATAAAAATTCCATCCCAGGAATCTAAATATTTCGAGAAATGTAGAGCTATTTTACCAGAGATGGAAAGTATTTTGAAACAATTCAACCTTTATGTCAATGACAGGAAAATAGATCACGAATTACTTCAGATATCTTCAGAACATTTACTACTTAATAATTGTAAGAGTTTAATTGAAAATAAATACATTTATGCAGAAAATAAAGATTTCCAGAGGATAACTCATTACTTATTTTCAGATCAGTGTATGTTGGCTTATGTTGATAGGATAACCGACGGATATAAAAATTTTTATAAATTAATTCAAAATGAGTCCGTAAGTATTGATGATTATGCTGAATATCAAAAACCTGACTTAAACTGGTTGTTAGAAAATAATTTTATTGAAATCATTGAAAATAAAATAGAATTTTCTAACGTGATTCAGATCGAAATCTTAGAAGATTTATATTATAATGAGGTAATAAGTTACCTACGATATCCTCCAGAAATGCGAGCAGAAATTTATAAATTCATTATAAAAGGCTTATTAAAATCTGAATCATCTTTATTTTCAACACCCGAACAAGATTATTTCAATTATCATTTAAATAAATCGACTTTTAATGATTCATTAGATCTGCGTAATAAATATAGTCACGGTACTCAACCAAATTATAAAGATGATGAAGCTATCCATAAGAATAATTATATGATCATATTAAAATTATTTATTTTGATTATATTAAAAATTAATGATGAGTTCTGCCTTGGAGATGAGTAATTGAATTTTCTATCGTTTTTTCACCATTTTTTCACAGTGCAGACTTGGGTGTCACTTTTTAATTTGTATTATTATTTGCTACGAAGTAAGTCTGATTGTGTTTTATCTTAAATTAACAAGTTATTTAAATATCAAATGAAATCTGAATAAAATATGCTAAATCGAAAGACGCTCCAATCGGATGATAAATGTAATTTTCATCGAATAAATTTTGCACAATCAAACTTCCGGTTATTTTTTTATTCAAGAACTTTTTTTGTATTTTAATGTTTGTAGTTTTAATTGCTTTTAATGATGCTGTGTAAAATATTTCCTGTGAAGAAATATTATATGATTCACCCTCAATCTGATTGTAATTGCTCCATTTTGTTTTTGAGAAATAATTGAATATAATTCCGATTTCAATATCATTAAAAAGAGAAAGATTACATTGATATGAAAATTTATTCTGAGGAATTTTCTCCCAGTTTGAAATGAAAAGATCATCACCTTTTACAGATTTTTGATATGAGAAGAAAAAAATGTGATTAAAGTTTTGATTAATATTTTGCTTTAATCTCAAACTGATTTCAATTATCTTTCCATTAATACCTGAAATTATTTCTGTTGGGGAATCAAAGGAAAATGTCTCATTATTAAATGTGTATGATTGCTTTTCAAGATTTAAATTTTGAAAAGATCTGAATTTTCCATTTAAAGTTATATCAAAATATTTATTATAATTACTCTTGAAAATCAAATCGTAAGTCAATTTGGATTCACTTTGTATAGGATCTTCGAAAATGTAATCAAAGCCATTAACTTCCAACAAATTGTATCCATTTTTTGACCAATATAATAGATTTGGATTTTCTTCCGGTAAATTACTTATGTAGGAAATCGAAGAAAGGATTTTATTATGATTATCAATTGTAAATATTTGGGACAATGAGGTTTTGGGAACATACTTTTTTTTATTTGTGACAATTTTTAAGCTTGCATCAATTTCAAATTTATCGTTAATAAAATATCTCGAATTGCAATAGAATTTAAATAAGAAAAAATGATCTTTATGAAGTTGATAATCTGTGTTAAGTTTATCATACTCCGCAATAACACCAATTCTATCAATTATATTTTGTTGTTCCAATTCAAGAGTTGATGTTACAATGTGCAAATTCCAATCAAAATCGAAATTGTAAATATTTGGATATTTCTTTAATTGATTAAATGAATATTGAATAGAGGATTTTATTTTTCGCTTTGAGCTAATTATTTTTTCATTTTTGTATCCAATATTAGAAAATGTACTATAAGTTGGAATCTCTCTTCCCAAACTTTCAAGAAAAAATGGATATTTATCAGAATAAGAAAAATTCGCATTTAATTCATGTTGGATAGTTTCTGCTCTTTTTATTATCGTCAATGATGGAGAAATTCTTTTTATCCCTGCCCAAGTTTCACCATCAGTAATTGAATATTCATTTCTTTTTCTGAGTTTCGAATCAGAAAAGCAATGAGAATGCCCGATAAATGAAGTTATAATTTGAAAGTCATTTACATTGAATTTATTTCGAATGGACAAAATTGGACCTGTTTTATCAACATTTGGAGAAGAATGGTTTTCGACAGTATTGTATGGACCACCATCACCTGTCTCGCTGCCGATAACAGCATAACCTGAATATTTATTTTTACTTTCTACACTTCTATCAGTATGAAAATGAATCATACCACTTTCCACAAATTCCGAATTACATAATCCCGGAACATTAAATATTTCTACATACAAAATATCAAAAAGTGTTATTGGGAGCATATTCAAATTGTTTACATCAAATAGATTCCTGTAATATCGAACATCATCGATCTTGATTATCCAATTTTGATTTTGATACGAAGATAATCCGTTTATACTTGCTTTCCAGGTAAATCCTTCATGAGATATAACTCTGCTATCATCGATTAAAAGTAAGACTTCTGAAATTCTGACAATCCCGGAATTTTCTATATCATTCTTTGTAATAATCTGAGAAAAAACGATATCCGAATTAATAAATCCGGAAATTGAAACCATCCAATAAGAAAAGAGGAATAAAAAAAAGTGCTTGATGATCATTGAAGAAACCTTTTGATGAAAGCGGGAGTATTAATTGAATAGCTAATTCCAATAAAATAAAATGAGTGATTAATTTTATGAAAAGTGTACATTGTTGAATATTTTATTCCAGCGATAAATTTATAATTTCCAAGAAAATTGTATTTTACTTGAGAATTAATATTTAATGAAATTTCACTTTCTGAAGAAATTTCTGAAGTGTAAATTATTTTCATTATATGATTAACAAAAGAAACAGAATTATACAACTCCACTTTTTTGAATATCGGAATACTTTTACCCCAACCGAGAGAGATTGAAATATCTTCCAAATCTTTAGCTTTATTCTCTTTTGCTTTGTATTCTGTATATTGAAATCCGAGTTCAAAAGAACCATAATAGTATGGAACTATTGCAAATGAATTAATCGAAATACCTTTATCCCAATATTCATGATATCTGTTTTCGGTAATTTCAGAACCAGCTTCAAATCCAAATTCTATTGTTGAAAATACTTCATTCGTTTTTGCAAAAAGTAAAACTGAACAGAAACTGAAAATATAAAAAAGTATAAAAGTCTTATTCAAAATCATCCTCACTTCAATAATCATACATTTTCTTTGCTCCTTTCTAAATTTGTACAAATCACTTATAAAACACAAAAATATATTCTTAAAAACTAGAAGAGGAAAAATATGTCAAATCTTTTTAATGCTTAGTAATTCAACTACGAAGCCGGACAAATCACCAAAGAGTTCGTTCAAAATTACACTCTGGAGGGCTAATTTATAATTGAATTTGTTTTATTTACAAATAATCTCTAAGCAAAGTTAAGCAATCACAATCTTGTATTATAAATTCATTAATGGGTTTTTTATCAACATAGGATTTTAATTTCCATTTAGTTTTTTCTATTTCATTCTTTGTTAAACCATAAGCTGTTCCAAATATCTGTTGATTATTGTTTAAATTCTCAGTTAAATTTAAAACATCTAAATTTTCATCTGCATAACCAAAACCTAAGAAAAAAATCCGTTGAGCACTTTGTAAACTTTGATCAATTAATTCCCTATTTTCTATATCTCTCTGATCATAAAGAACACTAATATTATTTAAGTAATCTATTTTTTTCACTATACCCAAACCAGTCTTATATCTAATACCATCTACTTTTTCCCAATCTAAAGGTACTATTTTCCCGTAAACATGCATAATATTTAGTCTTAACATTTCATTTTTAAATTCACTCACATTAATTGAAGTAAATGTATTGCATAGTGCCTTATAAAGACTATTTTCAACTAATCTATCATAATTAAATGTTATAATTTTTAACTTATTGTCAGCTATTTTATAATAACTGCTATCTTTGAATTTTTTTGTAATTCTGTCATACAAATAGCTTATCCAATTCTGTTTACCATAAATATCAGAAGGTTCTTTACTCTCAAGTTCAGCATTGAGTATTTGATTAATAATTGCATATTTGCCAATTGATTCAAATTGTTTATTTCTCGATAGAAAAAGATCTATTGAGAGATTTAATGAATTTGAAAATTTAATCTTGAAGTTTTCAATCTCATAATAAGGTATTAATCTATTATCTTTTAGTACGATCTTATCAATTTTATCATGGCAAATTCTTTCACGTAATTCAATACTTGTTGGATAGCCAAATGGTACACTAGCACCAGCGCCTAGAATGAAAACAGTTTTTTGTTTTATCATTAATTCTCCTATATGAATTTGAAAATCAAAGAGTGATATTTAACATTATCTTTTCTAGAAACAAAACCCCTGTGTTATCCGGGGTTTCTTTCATTAAGCGTTGTCGGGTTTAACTGGTGTAACTGGCAATATTCGTTTTTCATCATACCATACCGAAATAATAAGATTACCTTCTTTACTCAGAGTTTGTTTAACAAAATGTATTTTCCCATTATGAGATATCAACCAAATATTTATGTTATTTTCTGTAGTCGCGGGACTTTGGTTTTTAAAAATTTTTACTTTCATTTCATCTCCTCCTATTTTATTATTTCAAAGGTTAATAAATTAATAGTATCATCTACATATACCTCAATATCTTTATAATCAATAATATGTTCACGAATTTCTATATTAAAAAAATCATTGAGGTTGGCTCTGAATCTCTCTTTGATAATACAACCATTATCAAAGTGAAATTTTACAGTTTGTATTTTTTTTAGATTATATCCACGTTCTTTCGCTTGGAATTCCGAATGAAACAATGGGCTGATATCAATATAATCATGCAGTTGCCTTTTTGTGACAATTACAAAACTCATTTGCTCTCCTTTGCTAAGAAACTAATATAATCTTCAACACATGTTTTAATATGATGGTCTAAACAGAAACGGTTAGCCCAATCACATAAGAAAAATATCTGAGATGCTGTAAGAACAACTAGCTTGTTATTTAATTCCTCATAATCAATTTTAATTTCTTCATTGAATTGTTCTTCAAATTTCTGTATTTCCATGCAAAATAAATCTATATCTGAAGCTAAAGAAGGTACAAATGTTCTACGGTTAATAAACTTCATAAGAAATTTTAATTCATTTACAGAAAACATTTTTCGTAACTCAAACAATGTAAATATTTGTAAATCATTCCAACTTTCAACTGCTCTTTGAGCACCTCTGTTACGGTTTCCATAAGTTTCAGCAAGTCTTTCTGCAAGCTGATCTGATATTTTAAATGCTATCGGTTTCATTTTTACTCCTTTTCTTTACATTCTTTCATGATTATAAGATTCACATTCCAGATTGAAAGAACTTTTATTTATAAATCTAAACAAAACCAAAATTATTATTTACGATTATACCGTCAAGAATATTTTCAAGAACTTTTTCAAGAAAACAGAATAGTAATAATATTTCAACTTTCCAATCAATTTTAACATTCAATTTTCTAACAAACAATCTATTGGAATTCATCTTGACATAATTTCCATATCTAATCATTTGAACATAATTATCGGAGAATAGATGAATAAAAAAGAAGATATAATTAAATTAACAAAATATGTTAAGGCGGCTGGCTGAGCTGGTAAAGTAAGTCCGGCGGACTTAGGTATAATATTAAACGGGTTAAATTTTCCAACTTCAGATAGAACTTTAGTCGATAGATCCGATAATGATGATTCGGGTGTTTACAAGATCACGGATGATATTGCCATAGTGCAAACTGTTGATTTTATTACACCTGTAGTTGATGATCCATACATTTACGGACAGATAGCAGCAGCCAATAGTCTGAGTGATATTTATGCAATGGGAGCAAAAGTTGAAACAGCACTTAATCTTGTTGCTTATGATAATTGTCATATTACAAAAGAAATCCTGCGAGAGATAATTCGCGGTGGAATAGATAAAGTTAAAGAAGCAGGCGGTGTTGTTCTCGGCGGACATACTATCGAAGATATCGAGATGAAATATGGGCTTTCCGTTACGGGTACGATCCATCCTGATAAAATATTAAGGAATAATACAATAAGATCCGGTGATAAAATAATCCTGACTAAACCTTTGGGAATGGGAGTTATTACAACTTCCATCAAAGCAGATGAAGCTCCGATAAGCGCTATAGATAAAGCTGTTTTTCATATGAGTTACTTGAATAAAACAGCTTCGGAATCAGCAATCGAGATTGGTGTAAATGCCATTACCGATGTAACAGGATTCGGTCTTCTCGGGCATCTTTATGAAATGATAAATAAATATACATCTGTGGAACTTGATTTCAATGCTGTTCCATTTATTGAAGAGGCTTTTGAGTTAGCTGAAATGGGACTATTCCCCGGTGGTTCTTACCGGAATGAGCAATATTATAAACCACACATTGAACTTCAAAACAAATCTATTGCCGAACATAAATTGATGCTGATGTATGATGCTCAAACCTCCGGCGGTCTTCTTATTTCTGTTCCAAAAGGAAAAGCAAATTTACTCTTGGATAAATTAAGATCAGCCGGAATTGAATGGGCTGCTATTATCGGTGAAGTTACTGATTCAGCGAAAAATAATATAGTCATAGGTTAGAACTTTTTTATGCAGAATTCATAAGAAAAAATACCATAATAGTTCTACATAATACCTTTTAGTCATTGTTCCGATTCATCTGGAAAGCAATCTAAGTTTATAAACAATTATTATAAAAGAGATTGCTTCCGTCTACGCTAAAGCTACGACGAGACAAGTCATTTGTAACAGCATCCGGCAACTGCCGGACGCAAAGACATCGATATTTTTTTTTAACTTGACGGTTAATCCCACATAATTTACTTAACTATGTAGTTAAATGGAAATTAGGAGGATTGTATGCCATTTGGAAAAAGAATGAAAGAAGTTCTAAAAAAACTTGAACTCACACAAGTTGGTCTGGCTGAGAAGATCGGGATTTCCAATGTTGTGATAAACCGATACATAAAAGGGAAAACCCACCCGAATTATGATTTTCTAAATAAACTTGCTACCACTTTTAACATAAATATTACCTGGCTTATCACCGGTGAGGGTCCCATGTTCCCCACCCGGAATATCAAAACGGTGGGAAATCGTGAATATTATTATTTGCCAATACTCGATAATGTAAGCTGCGGTTCACCTCAAGAAATAGATTCAGCAGAGCCACTCGATCATATTATGATGGACACAAGCTCGCTATCGGGAGATTTCAATTCCTACTTTGCCTTTTATGCCAGCGGAGATAGTATGGAACCTTATATTTCTAATGGTGATGTTGTTATTATTAAGCAATGTGATAACTGGGTTGCTGCTGATGAAAGAATTTGCATTATACGTGTGGAAGGTGAAGTAACGCTTAAAAAGGTAAAATCTTTTGCGGAAGGAAGGGAGATATTGCTTCAACCGTATAATAAAGATTATGCGCCCATCCTGCTTGATAGATACGCTTTGAAGGATGCTCTTCTTATCGGTATTGCTGTTATGTCTGTTAGGAATTTGTAGATTTTCTGATTTTTTCAAGCAAAGCCCAGCCGGCAAGAGAACCAAGAATATAATAAATAAAATCACTCGGAACAAATGATGTTCCAATTAGTGTTCTTCCGATAAACGTGCTTCTGATCATTTCCAAAAATATTGGATGCCAAAGTTGCAGAAATTCAAGGATACAAGTAATAATAAACACATTCAACGCAATCTTCCAAGGTCTGATTTTGATCAGGATCAAAGATATTACAAGGCACCAGAAAACTTCATACAAACTGCCGCATAAAGAATCGTTGAACCATTTAGCCCCGATACCATCATAAAATTTACTGGCAAATCCTAATGGGATAATTACTAAAATTGATATTATTGTAACTAATTTAAATTTATTCATATTACAAAATTAATTATTGATAAACTCTCAAAATTTGAATTAATTTTAATAAAATTTACATATTTTTTTTATCTTATTAATGAAAAAAAGGTTTCTTATGTTTATTAGGACTTTTCTTATCTTCGATATAAGCTCCTTCGTGCTTATGTTCCTCTTGGATTGTTAGAGCTTCTTTAATATCATCTGTAAGTTTGATGATTTTTCCCTTTCCTGTTTTAATTGTATATCGCTCTTTTCTGCTCATAATACTCTCCTTTTAAGATTATTTTTATCTACAAATTATTTATGATTTCTTCATTGAATATGTCAATTTAAAAAATAGGAAAATCGATACAACTGCTGTTAATTATTCTTTTATCTGAACAAGATCAATAAAAGAAATAAAAATTATTATAAATACAAAACTAAATTTTGATCCAATAATATATTTTTATAAACTATTAATTCTTCATAATTTTGGATTGCTAAATATAATATTTCAATATCATTTTATTAAGACAATTAGTTTCAAATAAGCATTAAGAAGCTTTATACTTGACAAATATTTCGTTTAATCTAATTAAGTGTACAGTTGATTTTAAAATAATTTCAAAAAAGGGAGAGGATATGAAAAATTTAGTTAAAATTTTAGTAGTAGTAATGATTCTTTCGATCCTTCTTTCTGCATGTGCACCTCCACCACCACCGGTGACAAAAGGTCAATTGGACACAGCAGAAGAAGAAGCGATCCAGGAAGAGAAGACGGCAGACAACTTGAATAACGAGATGAATGCTCTTGAAGCAGATTTAGCTGAGCAGGAAGCTGAATTAAAAAGTTTACAAGAGTATCAAAAAGAACTGGAAGCAGGGAAATAGGAGTAAGCTATGAAAAAAATTATACTTATATCATTAATGGTTTTGTTAGTATTACCCGTATTAGTCCAAGCTAGAGTTACTTATCTTTCTGAAGAAGAATATAAAGATCTTAAGAAAAAAGAAAGATTAGTTTATTGGGAAAATCTTGAAACTGATCTTGCTGAATTACAACAGAGAAAAGCAGATGCAATTGCAAATCAGGAAAAATATTCTGCAAAAATTGAAGAATTAAATGCTAATATTATACCTTTGAAAGCTGAGTATGACAAAGTTCATGCCGATATTCTCGCTTTTCTCGGTGTAACGGAAGCAGATTTTGCATCAATCATGGAAAAGATCAAATATTTCAATGGCGAAATTACTAATTGGGATGGACTTACAGATAAAGAACTTTGGAAAGCTAAAAAAGTTGTTCGTGCTCTTGTTGTTGAATATAACGAATACAGAGAATCAAAATTTGGTAAGGTTCCCGATTTCAGAAAAGATTTCTCTGACCTCGATAACAAAATCGTAAATCTTGAGAATAATCTTGAAGCTGCAAAGCCTAAATATTATGAAGATGATTATACTATTGTTAAGGGCGATTGGCTTTCTAAGATAGCTCAATACAGTTTCATTTACGGTGATATGTCTAAATGGCCTGTTATCTATAGAGCAAATAGAGATAATATTAAAGATCCTAACTTGATCTATCCTGACCAAGTTATTAAAATACCTCGTGGTCTTCCTTATGAATGGAAAGTTTATAAAGGTGAATGTCTTTGGAGGATTGCCGGTTATCAGGAAGTATATGATAACGCTGCAAAATGGCCTCTCATATATAGAGCCAACAAAGATCAGATCAAAGATCCAGATCTTATTTATCCTAACCAGATATTTGAAATCCCTAGAGATTAATTTAACTAAATACAAGAAGCCTCTTCTTTTCCGGAGAGGCTTCTTTTTAATATAACCATTGAAACTACATAAAATTTACCTTATTCTGCTTGCGTCGATTATTATTGCACTGTTGCATTTTATCTTCAGTCCATATCGGGTCGTATCGCATATTTATGATTTGAAATTAGGTGAAATAACAGAAAAAGATATAAATGCACCTTTCGATTTTTATGTATATAAAACCAAGGAGACATTAGAAGCTGAGCAAACAGCGGCTGCCGCAAAAGTACAACCTATTTATAAAGTCTCTGAGAATCTTAAATTTAATGCTCAAAAGAATCTGGACTTTGTTTTCCAACATTTTATTCTTAATGATGGTTCAGATATTCAAAAAACCAATAGAAAATTAAGACAGAACGGCTATGAATTATCTATAGAAAATATTAAATTCTTAATGAATGATAGTAGAAGAATAAGAATCTATAATTTTCTAAGTGAGAATATTACAAAAATATTTACTATCGGGATCTATTCAGATAGTTATCGTTATCAGGAAATCAAAATTTCCAAATCGAATAGAATTGTTAATTATGGGCTTAATCGATTATATTCGTTGGAAGAAGCAAAGAACAAGTTGGTCAGTTGGCATACAACTCAAGATGAAAAACTTCTAATTCATGAACTTGCAGATATAATTTTGATTGAAAATATAATTATCGATCAAGATATGACGGAAGTAGAAAAAGGAAAAGCAAAGGAAAAGGTTTTACTAACACTGGGAAAAGTGCAAAAGAATGAACGGATCATTGGAAAGAATCAAAAAGTGACTTCTATTGAACTACTTAAACTACAATCACTTTTAAAAACACAGAAAGGCCATCACCCCATCAAAAATAATTTTCAATTAATACTATCTTCATTGGGAATACTTCTTCTCTCAATACTCATATTGATTCTATTCGATTACATTCTTGTACTTTTTTTTCCAAGCAATTTTTCTTCAATTCCAAGAACCATTATTATTCTTGGCAGCATTATAATATCAATAATACTAACTATTTTTATAAATAATCTATTAGTAATTCCTTCTCTGATTATTCCGTTCAGTTTATCTGTGCTTTTAATTGCTTTGGTATTCAATCCGCATATCGGAATTCTTTTCAATTTTATTACTTTGATATTTGTTTCATTGTTTCTTAATTGGAGTTTTACTAATCCAATGATCTTAAGTTTAACCACTTTAGGAGGGATCATTGCTATAAAACACATGAAGAAAAAGCAAGAATTCTATCCGATCACAATATATCTGCTAATCTCTTTCTTTGTCGTTAATACTGCAGTATCACTTATTAAGTTCGAAAGTTTAACGATCTATTTCTGGCATCTTTTATGGGGAGTAATTTCCTGTGTTATTTCTGTTGTCGGATTGATCCTCTTAACACCGTTTGTTGAAAGAAAATTGAATCTCGCAACAAAACAAATATTATTGGAACTGCTTGATTTCGATAATGAATTACTAAAAAAAATGGCAACAGTTGCACCTGGAACTTATCATCATTCAATTATCGTAGGAAATCTTGCAGAAAGTGCTGCAGAAGCTATCGGCGCTAATCACCTACTTGCCAGAGTTGGAAGTTATTATCACGATATTGGCAAGTTGGAAAATCCCCAATTTTTTATCGAGAATAACCCTGAATCATCTGACCTTCATGATAAAATGATGGCTACAGAAAATGCTTTTCTTATTAAAAATCATATTAATGATGGATTAGCTTTAGCAAGGAAGCATAATTTACCTAAATCTGTTATTGAGATAATTCAGCAGCATCATGGAGTAGGACAGATCAAGTATTTTTATAATAAAGCTGTTGAAACAAATCTTGATTTTGATGAAGAGCAATTTCATTATTCCGGACCAAAACCTCTTACAAAAGAAGCATCTATTGTGATGATAGCCGATATAGTTGAATCTACTACCAAATCCTTAGATGATTTTTCCGATAAGAGAATTAAAAAAGTGTTAGACGATACGATCCATAATCTTATCAATGAAGGACAATTGGATGAATCGCCACTTACACTAAAAGAACTTGAGAAAATTAAAACATACATGCTGCCGATATTAATGGGTGTTTATAGGAAGCGTCTTGAATATCCCGAAAATTAAACCGGTTATTCTAACAAATAGAACCGAAGACAACATTGATACTAATATCTTTGAAGAATTGTTTCTCATTGTTATTAATGGTGAATCCAGACCTCCGGATAGCTTTATAAATCTTGAACTTACAAACGATGGAACGATAAAGCAGCTTAATAAAAAATATCTTGGTAGAGACGAAATTACCGATGTTCTCTCTTTTACCGCAGATATCCCCGGCATTAACTTGATCGGCGATATAATTATTGACACCAATGCAGCTAAAGAGCAAAAGGAAAACAGAACTTTAGCAGATGAATTGAAGATATTATTCTTGCATGGTCTTTTGCATTGTCTCGGGTACGATCATCTGGCTGTGAGTGATAAGAAAATTATGGAAGCAAAAGAAAAAGAATATATGAATTTATTAATAAAGGAGATAAGTTAGACACGTGAGTGAAAGTTTCTCGGTTATATCAATTATTGGGTTTCTAATACTTTCCGCTTTTTTTTCAGGATCTGAAACTGCTTTCTTTTCGTTATCAAAGATCCAAATAAAAAAATTGGATAAGAGCAACAAAAAAAGTTCAAAACGTATATTACGATTACTTCATAACTCTAAAGAACTGCTTATAATCATACTCCTTGGAAATACCATTGTAAGCGTAGCTGCTGCCTCGACGGCTGCTCTTATCGCAATAAATATAGGAGAAAAATATCTCCAGAATTTTTCTCAATCTATCCTTATGACTATCGAGATCATTATTATGACTATTTTACTATTGGTCTTTGGTGAGATAGCGCCAAAATTATTAGCATTCTCATCTCCGGAAAAAACCGCTCGTTTCTCCAGCTTTATTTTAGAAATAATCAAATATGCTTTTTGGCCTATTATTAAAATATTGGAATTGATCACTATGATCTTCTCCATAAAAAAAAGGCAAATTGAACAAACCGATATAACATCGGAAGATTTTAAAAACCTTATACAATCTAAAGTTACAAAGCACACTTTAGAAGAAAGTGAAAAGAAAATTATTACCAGTATCTTCCGTTTTTCTTTCACTGATGCCAAAAAAATAATGACGCCAAGAGTAGATATTGCAGGAATCGATACATCTGAAGGACTTCAAAAAATTAAAGATTTGATCATTAATTCGGGTCATTCTAAGATTCCAATATACAAAACAAATATTGATAATATCATCGGGATAATTTACGCAAAAGATATCATTCTAAACCCAAAGAAACAATCAATAAGTTCACTTCTGCGTCCCCCGCTTTTTGTTACGGAAAACACAAAGATACAGAATCTTCTAAACAATTTTAAAAAAAGCAAGATACAGATAGCAATAATTGTTGATGAATACGGCGGAACTGCGGGACTGATAACTTTAGAAGATATTTTAGAGGAACTTGTAGGTGAGATCCGCGATGAATATGACAAGGAAAAACCAAACATTATAAAACAGAGTAATGGTACTTATAGCATCAATGGGATGTACTCTATCTCTGAATTAAACGATAAGTTCATGTTGGATATTGACGAAGAGAAATATGATAATCTCGCTGAATTCATATATGATAATTTCAATAAAGTTCCGGAAGAAAATGAGAGCTTCATTTATAAAGGTCTGGTAAAATTCACTGTTAAGCAAATTAAAGCCAGACGAATCCAATATATAACATTAGAGATCATCAATAACAGCAATGAATAAGAAACAAATTATATTAATATTCCTCCTGATTCCTCTCTTATTATTAGCAGAAACATTTGATATTTCGATCAAGTATCTCGGGTTCAGTGTAGTTAACGTTACAGTAACCAATACAGACTCGATACTTACCATAAATGCGAGATCAACCTTTATTGCCAGTATTGCATCTAATATGGATAATTCCTACAGATCGGTTTATTCCGGTAACTTTTTACCTTCCAAATATGAAAAGCACATTGATCAAGGTGATTATTTCGAGGATAGAATAATTGAATACAACAGGCAGACACTCACAGCAAAAAGAATGAGTAACATCTCACCTGACCGCAATTGCGAATATCCCATTAAACTACAAAGCCGAGATTTCTTCTCAGCTCTCTTTTATCTTCGTGAGGCAATTAATGAACCTGCCGGTGAATTGTGGATAGATGCTAACAAACTTATTTGGAGAGTTGAATACTCAATTACGGGAAAAGAAGAAATATCTACAGCATTTGGAAAGAAAGATGCCATCAAAGTGAAGATGAATTTCCATAATTATTTAAATGAAGAAAAAGAGCGTTCCGACATGCTCACCAATAACCTGGTTAACGAAGAAAGATCGCTTATCTTCTGGTTTTCTGATGATGAACAAAGACTTCCTCTTAAAGCAAAATTTATGATGAAACCTTTTGCTGTTGCTTGGAAACTAAATTCTTATACAAAATAATATTGCAGTAATGAAAAAAAAGTATTATAAAATTGCGTTCTATATTTGGGCTGGAATATTATTTACTTTAACATCAATTCCAAAATTAAAATCGCCGATAGATGATTCACTGAATATTGATAAATTAGCTCATCTCATTGTTTATTTGATATTTGCCTATTTATTCATGAAGATGTTCGATAGGAAACAGTATCTACAAAAGCTGAAATTATTATCCATCTTAGCTGTTATTATCCCAATCTTCGATGAATTACATCAAATACCAATTCCCGGTAGATGTTTTTCCTATTATGATATTCTCGCTGATTTTCTGGGATTCCTCACAATTATCATTTACTATAAGATAATGTGTAAACGATCTTCAGAAATTAATCCTTGATTCGTTTAAGTGAGACTACCAATTCATAATGAAATGGCGGTTTTAGCCAGATTTGCTTTTTGAGATATTTTTTAGGATTATTCATTATCTCTTTTTCCGGCACTTCTTCTACTTGATTGTCTTTTGATACCACCAAATAGATTTTTTCATTTGTTTTGGCTGTTTTTTCAGTTGGCATAAGCTCTCCTACTAATTTATATTTTGGATGTTTTTCAATAAAATCTAAAAGTATTTCATTTGTGATCTTATCTTTGTATTCCCTGCAGTATCTTCTATCCTCACAACTTGCAGCACACACAACAATATCTGTATGCCGCTTATTTTTAGGACAAATAACAAGGTTTATATCGGATCGAATTTGCTTTCTCAATTTTTATTACACTAATTTATATTTTCTTAAAACTTTTTCTAACATTTTCAAATTATCCTCTTCCATAAAACAAAGCGGTAAACGTAATTCTCGTTCGATCATATTCATCAGATGTAATGATTCTTTTACCGGAATCGGATTTGTCTCGATGAACAATGCTTTATTAATCTCGATTAATTCCTGATGAATTTTTAGTGCCTCTACATAATTTTGGTTGGAACATAACGCAACGAGATCATGTAATTTGCGTGGTAAAATGTTTGCAGTTACCGAAATTACTCCATCTCCCCCACACGACATGATCGGCAGATTCAAAGCATCCTCGCCGGACATCACAGAAAAATCTTTGTCTGTGTTCTTAACAATGCGTGAAAGTTGATCAAGATCTCCGCTTGCCTCTTTTATGCCTACAATATTACTGAATTCATTGGCTAATTTTATTGTTGTTTCCGCATTGATATTAACACTTGTTCTTCCCGGAACATTATAGATCACAATAGGAATGGCAGTATTTTCTGCAACAGCTTTAAAATACTTATATAAGCCATTCTGAGTTGGTTTATTGTAATATGGAGTTATTATTAATGCGTGATCTACGCCCCATTCCTGAGCTTTGATAGTAGCAGAAATAGTGTGCTGCAAATTGTTGCTGCCGGTTCCCAGTATTACCGGAATTCGTTTATCAATTATTTTGATTCCAAAACGAACTAATCTCTCCTTTTCATCACCGGCGAGAGTTGGAGATTCTCCGGTTGTTCCGCAAAAAAGAATTCCATCAGTTTTATTCTCAATTTGAAAATTAATAAGCTTCTCAAGAGAATTGTAATCTATCTCATTATTCTTGAATGGAGTAACCAATGCAACATACGAACCCTTCAACATACAACCTCCTCGCGTATTCTTAAGTAAGGGTTCTACAAAGTTCCGAATTGTCATTGCGAGGTTTCTTACAAAGGAATTCTTCCGAAGCAATCTAAATTTTTAACTAACTAATATAAAAGAGATTGCTTCGTCTGAAACAGCAAGAAGAATACTCGCAAAGACATCTGTTTTTGAGTATTCTATAAAAAACACCCAATTATGCAGAACACTTATTCCTAATTCAAAGAATTGAGCAGGTAAAAAAACGTCAACCAACATTTCATAAATATATTTAATCTTACTTCATTCGTAAGTTTAATTATCAATTTTTGTAGGGATAGCTCAGTGAGCTGTTCAAGAAAATGTTAGGAATATTCTAAATTTGTCATCCTCGCGATCAATTCTCCGTAGTAGGCTACTGCAAAGGATGAAAAGCGAGAATCTTAATTTCAGCTTGACTAAAACACAATTTGATAAGAACTTCGCAATTGAGTTCAATAGAAATGGAAGAGAATATGGTATGTGCAAACTTTGCACATACCACTCAGCACGGTGCTATCAAAGGAATATCTCAAACCCAAAATGTAAAATTTTACAATCTCGATGTAATAATTTCAGTAGGTTACAGAGTAAAATCTCACCGTGGAGTTCATTTCAGAATTTGGGCAACTCAAAAACTAATGGCTGAATTGTTTCAAACAACAATTCCCAATATTAATATGCATCTAAAAAGTATTTATGATGAAGGTGAACTCGAAGAACAGACAACTATTAAGGATTTCTTAATAGTTCAAAAAGAAGGCAATCGAGAAGTAAAACGAAAACATAAATTTTATAAATATGAGTTTGCTCTAAAAAGGGTATAATTAGAAATATGTTAGAAAATTCATCAAATATTTGGAAACCGATGAATCGGTTAAGAGTTACCATCTTCTCATTAACCACCAACTTAAGTTGGTGGTTAATGAAACAAAAATACTAACATATTGAAATATATAAAATAGATATTTTTCTAAGAAGCTCACGAATTTATTCGTGGGAACCAGAAACACACAGCTCCACCGCCAAGCAAGAAGAAAAGTAGGAAGAGTCGTGGCAGCTGCCAAATATTAATCAACACTTGTCCGCCTCTGGCGTGACTTGTCCGCCCTGGTGTATTCCGCTTCGCTTCAGACCAGCACTATACACAAAATGAAACTATACTAACAATTAAAATCCTATTTGCCGCCATGCTTCATAGATAATTATTGCAACACTATTCGATAGGTTTATTGATCGAATTTGAGAACTCATTGGAATAGTAATATTTTGCTTTTTATTTTTATTCAGAATATCTTCAGGAATTCCTTTTGATTCGGGTCCAAAAATGAAAACATCACCCTTTTTAAATTTCCTTTCAGTATAATTACTTTCGGTTTTTGTTGTGCAAAAATATATGTTATTATCAGGAAATTCTGCTAGAAAGTCATCAAGAGAATCATGGATATTCAGAGAGAGTTTATCCCAGTAATCAAGTCCGGCACGTTTAACATATTTATCTGTTAAGAGAAACCGCATTGGTTTGATAATATGAAGCATAGAATTTGTGCCGACACAAAGCCGTCCTATATTGCCGGTATTAGCCGGAATTTCAGGTTGATACAAAGCTATATGGAAATTTATTTCGGAACTGTTCATTTCAACATTATCCGCTTCCATTTTTCTATCCATACACCATACTGCCATTTTGTTTGCCTGGTTGAAATTTCTTTAGTATAATCGTTAGTGATTTGCGTCAGGATCTCGTAATCTACTGGAAGATTGATCTTCTTATTAGCCGGTTTCATCCACATTTCTTCAGTTATCATTTTCTGAAAATCTTTAGAAAGTAGGAAGTCAACAAACTTACGAGCGAGATATTCCTGCTGTGTTGATCTTAAAATCCCAACACCTAATATAAATTTAAATCCACCTTCTTTCGGGATCGTAGATTTGTATTTATCTGTATTATCATGCTGTATATGATAAATTGGAGTTGTCTCTATTCCAATGATCATCGGTGCTTCCCCGGCTAAAAAAGCATTATAGGCATCATCCTGATTATCATAAATACTGAAGACATTTTCTTTAATACTCCGCCAAAAGTGACCATATCCATTTCTACCGAAAGCAGCAACAGACCAGAACAGCATTGCTCTTCCAATACTGGAAGTTCTGGGATCCAACATTATTATTTGATCTTTGAATTTACCATCCTGCATTTCACCGAATGTCGATGGAGGATCAGAGATTCTGTAACTATTATAATTAAAGGCGATATAACTGTAACAAACCGGATTAATTCGATGTTCTTTATCGAAGATGAGATAATCATGAATGTTATATAAATTATTTGGTTCGTATTGCAAAAACAGGCTTTCCTGCTCTGCTTTGAAAAGCAGCGTATTATCGATTCCGAACAGTATATCAATATTTGTGCTGTCTTTCTCTAAAATGGCTTTATCAAGCATGGAGAGTGCATTGGGGAATTTTGTTACCTTTACCTCACACTTAAATAGATCCGTAAATATCGGGATAATATTTTCATAAAAATCATCATTCAGGAAAACATCGACAGCATAAATATTTAAAGTTTGAATTTCATCGGGAGTTTTATTAATATCCTGTTTACTGCAGGACAAGATCAAGATCAAAATGAGAAACAATAATATCTTTTTCATTACATCGATCCAAATAATGTTGCTGCTACAATAAAATCCATGATTAGGATAAGGATTGAGGAATATACAACTGTAATGGTTGTAACCGTTCCCACACCTTCTGCTCCGCCTTTTGCCTTACTTCCTGCAAAACAGCCGACTACAGTAACTATTAATCCAAAGAAAATTGCTTTTATTAATCCACCAAGAAGGTCGGAAGGTAGAAAGAAATCACGCATATTTGTAAAAAAGCTAAAAGCATTAATATGGTATTTGTAAACCGATAAAAGGAAAGCGGAAAAGATCCCGATAAGATTGGCAAAAATTGTGAGAACCGGAAACATAATAACACCGGCAATTATCCGCGGCATATAAACAAAATCAACAGGATCGATTGCCATTGTTTCCAGGGCATCGAGTTGTTCACTTACCTTCATCGTACCTATTTCTGCAGCAATTGATGCGCCAACTTTTCCTGCCAGCACAAGCCCGGTAAGCACAGGCGCAAGTTCTATCATTGTAGATTTTCCTATTAATACACCAATAAGACTTACAGGAATGTAGCCGCTGGTTTGATACAAAGCCTGAACAGAAGTTACAAGTCCGGTAAAAGCAGATGTAACAGCAATAAGCAGAAAAGAATCATAACCGATCCTTTTCATTTGCTTCATTATTTCGTTAAAACGTTTTTTTATTTTGGTGATGTGACTTAAAATAGCAGCATTGAATAAAACAAATTCACCAATTAAATTAATAACTGTGAACTTATACTTCATATTCATTAAGATCTCTGAAGGCTGTAAATTCCGGTATAAAACGTAATTTGATTCTTCCAATAGCTCCGTGACGGTTTTTTCCAATAATTATCTCTGCAACTCCAGGATCTTCGGTTTCTTCATTATATACTTCATCACGATAAATAAACATTACAATATCGGCATCCTGTTCGATTGCGCCTGATTCTCTCAAATCGGAAAGTTTAGGTCTTTTATCATCCCTGTTTTCAAGTCCACGATTCAGTTGGGATAAAGCTATTACCGGTAATCCTATTTCTTTTGCCAGAATTTTAAGATAACGGGAAATTTCTGATATCTCCTGCTGTCTATTCTCCCTGTTACGGCTGGCTGACATTAGCTGCATATAGTCGATAATAATGACGTCGAGCCCTTTCAATTCAGCTTTCAGGCGTCTGGTTTTTGCTCTGATATCCAAGATAGTGTTAGCGCCGCTGTCATCGATATAGATCTCTTTTCCCGAAAGAACTTCAGCAGCTCCGGCAATGCGAAGCATTTTTTTCTGATTCATTCCGAATCCTTTAAGCATATTATCCATACTTACTTCAGAAGCGGAACTCATCATTCTCATGAGAACCTCATTACTCTCCATCTCCATCGTGAATATGCCAACTTTTTTATCATACTGTACTGCTGCATTACTGGCAAGATTTAGAGCAAAAGAGGTTTTTCCCATTGCCGGTCTTGCAGCGACAATGATCAGTTGCCCGGGACGTAATCCACCAAGTTTTCTATCCAGATCTATGAAACCGGTCGGTACTCCTAAAACACTTTTCTTAGATGCTGCAGTTTCTTCAATATTCTTTACGGTTTTAGATATAATATTGTGAATCCATTCAAATGTTTTTCGGTTTGGACGCTCGGCAATATTGAAGATCATCTGCTCTGCTTCATCAACAATATCATTAGCATCTCTATCGGATACATAACATCCTTCGATAATTTTATTGGATGCTTCTATAAGTTGTCTCAGCAATGCCTTTTTAAGTACGATATCTGCATGATATTCAATATTAGCACTACTTAAAACAACATCGGACAACTCATTAATAAATGCTTCTCCGCCAGTTATTTCAAGCTGTTTATTGGTTTTTAGTTTATCGATTAATGTAATAATATCAATTTCCACATTATTCTCAAATAGCTCACAAATTGTCTTGAATATTATCTGGTGTGTTTTACGGTAGAAATGTTCTACTTCGAGCATTTCAATTGCTTTTGCAACAGAATATGTATCTATCATCATTGCGGAAAGAACTGCAGCTTCCGCATTTATGTCGTTTGGTACTTGTCTTTCAATTCTCTTTGCCATAATAATTCCTATATAATATATAATTCTTAATCAATTTTTATTATACTTAAAATAGTGCAACTTTTTTTTAAAATAATATTAAGATAGAATGGAAATGATATTTATAATTTATTGTTAGAAGTAATCTTTTTGCAGGTTTTGAAGATCGATCCATGCAAATTTTTTCCAACTTGGATTTCGTAATAACGCAGATGGATGGTATGAGACGTATGTTTTTACTCCTTTGAAATTATATGTCTGCTGTCTGAATGCTTTCAACGTCTGATCAATTTCCAATAACGTAACCGCTGCAACTTTACCGAGCAGGAGAATAAGTTCCGGCTGTATAATAGAAATTTGTTCTTCGAGATACGGCAGACATGCGCTTTTTTCTTCGGGTAATGGATTACGATTATCAGGTGGACGGCATTTTACGATATTGGTGATATAAACTTCATCACGGGACAAATTTATAGCACTCAGCATTTTAGTAAGTAACTGCCCTGATCTGCCCACAAAAACCTTTCCAATTCTGTTCTCATCGGCACCCGGACCTTCACCAATGATCATTAATCTCGCATCGGGATTCCCATTTCCATAGCAGAATTTATTACGTCCCGAATGTAAAGCGCACTTTGTACAAGTATGATATTTTTTTTCAAGTTTTTGAAGCAGTTCTGCTTTGTTTATTTTAAATGGGGGTTTAACAAAAATATCTTGAATACCGGATAATTTCAAGTATTCAAGATATTGTTTAATAGCTTTGTTATACAAATGTATCTCGATAGATTATGTTACTTCTTCTTCGTCTTCGTCAATTTCCACAACATAATCAGGAATATCATTTGCAGCGATGTGCTCCAGAGCATTTGTAGTAACTTTACCCTGTAATTTTCTTTTAATGGAAAATGGTAAACTACTAATTCTTTCCGCTTCGAGATTAGCAAGAAGCAGGAAAAGATAGGTCATATTATTGTCTTCCAAAAATTTTTCTACAATGCGCGAATTACCGTTTAGACTCATTTATCCTCCATAATAATCTTTTATATTATTATATCTCTCAATTTTATTTTCTTCAGCTTTAATTATTGTTTCAATATCATTAACAGCTTTATCAAGATCATCATTTATAATTAGATATTGGAAATCTCTGATCTCCTGAATTTCCTTCTCGGCAGTTTTCAATCTTACATGAATTACTTCATCAGAATCTGTTCCTCTACCCTTTAACCGCTTCAGCCACACTTCCCGGGATGGTGGAAGAATGAAAACAGTTATATGATCAACATTTGAATTCATGATCTGTTTTGCACCTTGCACATCAACATCCATGATGATATGATTTTTCTTTAACACTTTATTTATATAACTCTTGGAAGTTCCATACCAAAAGCCATGAACTATTGCTGACTCAAGAAAATCACCCGAGTTTCTCATTTCCAGAAACTTTTCTTCAGAAATAAAATTATAATGAACTCCATCGATTTCATTGATGCGAGCCTTTCTTGTTGTGAAAGAAACAGAGTATTTTATCTCACTATTTTCTGCTAATATCTTTGTGAATATAGCAGTTTTTCCACCACCGGAAGGCGAGATGAGAATGATTAAAAAATTTCTTTTATTATTACTGCTCAAAATAATGTACTTTAGCCTTCTATTAACTGCTTATATTTTTCTGCATTTATAAGATCTTCAAGTTCATTCTTATCGGCAATCTTGAGCTTCATGATCCATCCATCTCCAAAAGCATCTTTATTTATGATTTCAGGTACATCTTCAAGCTCTTCGTTAATTGCAATAACTTCTCCGCTGATTGGAGAGAGAATATCTTCAACTGCTTTTACAGCTTCAATCGAGCCAAAACCTTCTCCTCTTTCTACATTATCTCCAATTTCAGGAAGTTCCACATATACTATATCACCAAGTTCATGTTGAGCATAGTCTGTAATACCAATCACAGCTTCGTCACCAATGATCTCTACCCATTCATGGGTTTCTGTATAGAGCAAATTATCTTTAACCACTATTTCCTCCAATATTTTTTGGGATTATGCATTCAAATAGCGTTATTGTGTCAAGTTTTATAGTATTATAATATATGATTAATTTTTTATAAAAAACTGGTATTAATCGGGGAAAAAGAATTCATTATTTTTAAACAGAGCTAAACAAGTTTCGACCACACTTTCATCGTACAATATTCCCTTCTTTGAGTTTATTTCTTCCAGGGCAAAATCTATTCCCAGTGATGGTCTGTATGGACGATGTGAAGCTATTGCTTCAACCACATCGGCAACCGAAATGATTCGCGCTTCAATAAAGATTTCATCACCTTTTAAACCGTTTGGATAGCCACTGCCGTCTATTCTCTCTTGATGCTGTAAAACTATTTCTGCTACCGGCCATGGGAAATTTATAATCGATAAAATTTCAAAACCAGCTTGTGGATGTGTTTTAATAAGATCAAATTCTGCATTTGTTAATTTACCCGGTTTACTCAGAATTTCCGAAGGCACATTAATTTTGCCAATATCGTGTACAATTGCTGCAATTCTTAATCCATCAGATCGGAATTTTTCCAACTCCATTTTTTCAGCAATCGCATTTGCCAGTAATGAAACCCGGCGCTGATGACCGGCAGTGTAAGGATCTCTTTTTTCTACTGCTGAAACAAGACCATTCACCGTTTCTTCCATCAATTCCTGCAAACGAATGAAACTATTTTTCAATTCTGTAATATCAACAGAGACGCCAAGCAAAACCTCGGGATCATAAGGTGAATCCAACGGAACTTTAGTTGTTTGGAACCAGATCTTCTTACCATCTTCTAAAGAGAGTGATTCTTCAGGTATTAGAATTTTTTTCTTCCCATTGATCACATTAATATCATCTTTAATAAGATTTTCTAAATCTTCGTTTTTGATCTTTGATTTTTTAATTAATTCTCGATCAGTTTTCCCTATCATTTCTTTTGGTGTTGTATTATATAATTCAGCTAAAGAATTATTAACCATTAAATACTTGCCATTCTTATCTTTAACAAAGATATTATTGGGAACCGTATCGATAACCCTTAAAAGAAAATTTCTGTTTTTCCTGAGTTCCATTTCCATTCTAGATTTATAAAATGCCATTTCAATTGTAGCACGTAATTCTCTATCTTCAAACGGCTTAATTAGATAACCAAAAGGTGATGATTCTGCAGCCTGCTCTAAAATTTTCTCGTCAGCATAAGCAGTTAGGAAAACAATAGGTATTCTAAATTCGCTTTGAATCAGTTTTGCAGCTTCAATTCCATTCATATTACCTTCGATCATAATATCCATTAAGATCAAATCGGGGTTAAGTTCCTCAGCTTTTTGAATTGCTTTTTCACCGCTGGAAACGATAGCGGGAACTTTATAATTGAATTTTACTAATGTATTCCTAATATCTTCAGCAATGATATTTTCATCTTCAACTATTAGTATTCTTTTACTTTCCATTAGCATCCCTAATTAGAACAGAACCAGATCATGATTGTTGTTCTTAACAGTTTGAATTGCTGATTCTCCTGATTTTGCAATATCAATAACATTATATCCGAATTTTTCTAATGTCATTTTAACATCATTGACAATGATAATTTCATCCTCAACAATTACAATACGAATCTCTTTCTGCATAACCCAACCCCAAACACAATTTTCATTAACACTTACATTTTATACAATGAAAACAAAAATTACTTTTTTAATGTTTTACCGCAAGTTATTTTTATTTTAATGATAAATAACCTGCCCGTTTATGGGTAGAACAAGATGATAAAAAAAATACTATTAAGCCGTTTACGGCTTTACCTTTATTTTTTTGGAAGGACGTAAACGTCCTGATAAATAATCTGTGTCCCTACCTACCTATGCGTAAACGCATAGATTATTGATGTTATAAAAGTTACAGCTTTTTATGTAATGAATTACATACCATATTCCCAAACTGAGGTTTGGGAACAAGCTTCACTGGAATGACATTAATTTTATAGCTCATATTTAAAAAACTGTTTTTATTGCATTTGAGTCAAAATAAATAATGAGTGATATAAAATATTACAAACAAATTCTACACCGTTTTACACATTAAATTTGGAGCAGCTTAAGGGAACATGTTAAATTTATATTATATTTGTCAATAAATATATTGACACAATAACCTCATTTGTCAACAAATGTATTGATGTTATTTAAATTCTTGTCAATATATCTATTGACATATAGGAGGTTGAAATGAAAAAAAATACAAAGCTTATCAGGGAACAAGTTCAAAGACAATTAGCAAAATCTCAATCTTTGCTTGATATTTCAGTTCCCCATAAGGGCTGGATCAAAGCTATTAAGGATGCTTTAGGAATGAATGGAAGACAACTTGCAAAACGTATTGGTGTCACGAGACAACGTATATCATTACTGGAGAAACAAGAGGTTGATGGTACTGTCACTCTCAATACTATGAAAAAAAGCGCTAAGGCACTTGATTGTGTTTTCGTTTACTGTCTAATTCCTCGAATAAATCTTGAAGAAACTGTTCGGGATCAAGCAAGAAAAATTGCAATTAACCGACTTAACAGAGCTTCTCATACTATGGATTTAGAGAATCAAGCACTCGGTAAAAAAGAGAATAAGGATATCCTAAATCACATGATTGAAGAAATCATGAATGAACAGCCATCAAACCTATGGGATAATGATGCTTAGTTTACATTATCCGAAAGGAACAACACCTATTGACTCGGATGAAGCTCAAGGCTTGCTTCTATCACATATAACAACACGTGGAGAATTGGATAGATGGGAACAGGAAAATATTATTGAAGCAATGACGTGGTTAGATAAAGCAAAACCTAAAGATATTTTGAATGAACAATTCGTTAAAAAGCTTCATAAGCGTATGTTCTGTAATGTCTGGGAATGGGCAGGAATCTTTAGGAGAAGTGATAAAACTATTGGTGAACCATGGTATCAAGTTCCAATAAGTTTAAAAAATTTGTTTGATGATACACAATTACGGATTGAGTTAAAGAATGAATCGAATGATGAAATAGCTGTCCATTTTCATCATCGCCTTTTGTTGATTCATCCATTTCCCAATGGTAATGGTCGTCATGCACGTTTAATGACTGATCTGCTTCTTGAAAATGTTCTTAGTTGTTCAAGGTTTACCTGGGGAGGTGAGGAATTATCTAAAACCGGTAATATCCGACAAAAATACATTGAAGCTCTTCATAAAGCGGATGAATTGAATTATGAACCACTGCTGCAATTTGTACGGACTTAATAGTTATTTTTCATTCTGTTGAGAATGAAAAGTGGCAGGGGTTTGTTATATTTGACAAGAATCAGTTACAATTACTTTAATGATGGTACTAAATTTATGCTGTCAATTCCGTTTAAACTTTCATTTGGTTGTACTCTCTTCAACGTGTATTCAATCATAGGTTCTAAATCACCACAACCTATCGGTATTGGGATTCTATTTCCTGAATTAATTTGCCCGAACATATTATGTTCATGCTCTCTTTGAGTAACTCTGAACTCACGTACTCTTGGTTTTTTATTGTTATCAATTGTATTTATCTTACAGTGGACTTCCAACATTTAGCCTCCATATAAATTGACAATTTCTATTCCACTTCACCACCATCAGACCTCGCAAGCTGCACCAGCAACCCATCATATATTATTAATTTCATTTTCTGCTTTTGTTATGATTTTTACTGTATGTTGCTGAATCCTTGCATTTATCCTGCTTATTTTTTTAGCTGTTTCTTCATAAGTAATAGAATCATAATCTATCAATTCTTTTATAGCCCTTGCTATTTCTTTTGCATTTTGATCTTTAGAATTGCAATGTAATGTTATTCTATGCATATAGTTAATTAAATTAATAATGTCTTCAATTGTTATAATTCCTTGATTATTTTCTCTTACCACAATTTGATAAAAAAAGGTTTTTATATCTAGGATAATTTCTTTAAATTGATTTAACCATTTCTGTTTTTCTTTTAGAATCAAATCAGATTTTATCTTTTTTTCTTCAATTTCCTTAGTTTCTTTTATCTTCTTCTCATCAATATTCCTTTGTTTCTTTGCAACATGAAGACTTATCAATGGACCAACAACAACTGCTACTAAAGCAATAAGAAGAGTAATTAACTGCAACATAAAACCACTATTCTCACTTGACTGTAATGCTAATTTTAACGTATCCTGAACAGCAGTAACTACGTACAAAGTATCAATCATCATCTTCTCCTAAAGTTAAATAATTATTTACTCCACCCCACTACCATCACTCCCAAAATTATATATGAGCTTATAGTATGAGATATTTTTCAAACTAAGTGCATAAATGTACTTATCAAGAATATTTTTCAAAAAATTTCTTAGTTGCTACTTGATCTCTAATGTAGATACTATTAAAATCAAAATGATGTGAATTTAAAAAACTTTTTCTATAATTGGCTATAGTTAATATATTATCAATTAAAACCGCTATAAATCTTTTGATTTCATAATGATTCTTTACCGTTCTAGCAATACTCCATCTTCTTAAATTCATCCAACAGAATTTCTCTGCATAGCATATTGCGAACAGATTATTCACCTTATTTTCTAGAAATATGTTTGGATCGTTTTTTAGAATTTTTGGTCCATAACCAGAAAAAACAAATAACCCGTTAAGAGGTTTAAAATTATATTCATAGAATTTTATGAGTTTAATAACTTTACTTTTGTTGTAATCATTATTATTTGTATTAATCAATCTTTTACAGAAATCGTATGTATATCCATATAGAGAGGATTTTTCATTGAAATATAGACTATTTCTCCCATTAGCAATTACATCATTTAAGTAATTAGCTTTTTCATTAACTTCTATAAAATCTTTTTTAGAACAAATACTTTTTACTTCGATAGTGGCTATCACTGATTCAATAGGAAAAACTCCTGAAATGCTTTCAGATATAAATGGAGGTAATATACTTTTATCGTAAATCACTAAGTCAGTTTGATGACTTTGTTTTCCTTTCTGGTTTACTATTATTCCTGAACCGATGTCAAATTGATGAGGAAGAAATTTCTTAAGTAAATCTGTAATAAATAACTCTCGAAACTGACCTTTTGAAAGATTATGCTTCATTTTCTTGATAGATTCTGCTTTTATAAGTAGAGCAGAAATTATTGAAGAGGCATATCTTTGAATTAATGTTTGTTCCATATTCTCCTCCCCACAACCATCACACCCGGAATCATCTTCCGGGAAAACACTCTCAAAGCACTTCGGTTATACTAATTATTCCGATCTTCTTCGTAAACTTCAATCCATATTGGTATTTCTAATTTATTGTGATATTTTATCATCTTCGCATAATTTTTGGTAGTCTTTACTTCGCATATTTCACAATCCACCATTTTTTCATATGGATCTAGACAAATTACTTTAAAATTAAAATTTGGAATTTTGCCATCCTTTTGATAGCTTTTTAAAATTCTACGTGACTTCATGCTAGGTGGCACTTCAATTTTTTTAAAAAGTATCTCCACCACTACACCTTCATCCTCAATACCATTTGCAGCGTACCAATTAAGTTCACATCCAAATGCTTTGGATCTAAAATTTTCATCTTTTTCCCTTACCATTTGCGATGTTAATTATCAATTTTCTAATTCACATCTAAAAAGCTCTTTTTATTGTATTTGCGTCAAGCTAAAAAAATTGTATTGTTAAGATTAATTAAAACATATAATTAAATATATAATATAAAAACCCATAACAACTCAAAAAAAACTTGACGAGTCCCGGATTTATCTCACGTTTGACTCAGAGTTTCTCAAAGATTCTCATTTTTACTCAAATGACGAGGAGGTTGCGATGTCCGGTGAATTTTTAGGCACGTTCAAGAATTCGGTTAATAAGCTTAAATGGATCACTATTCCAGCTGTTTTCAAAAAGAAATTCAACACGCAGGTAAAGCAAACTGTAGTAATTACGCTTGGTCCGAATGGAAATATCGCAATCTATCCTCTCGATAACTGGAACGATAAGATCGATAAACTAAAGGAAGGCACCGACCGAGATAAGCAGCTCCTTTCCAACCTGCGCACATTTGCCTCTTCCGAACAAAAAATGGAAAAGAACGGTAGAATTAAAATTGGTACAGAGCTTTTAGAAATTGCCAATATCAAAGATAAGGTGATAATCAAAGGAACCGGAAATTATATTTCTGTTTGGAGTCCGGAAAATTACGAGCAATTCCGTCAGAAACGATTGGAAGAGCACAAGAAACTATTTAATTCAATGGATTATCAATAATGAAAGAATACCACGTTCCCGTATTATTATCTGAATGCATCGAGGCTTTGGATCTGCAGGATGGGAAGATATTTGTAGATGCAACTTTCGGGGGCGGCGGACATTCCAAAAAAATACTGGAAAGTGGAAAAGATATTAAGTTATTCGCTTTCGATCAGGATCCCGATTCTATTGAACAAAGTAAAATCTTACAGAATAAGTATCCTGAAAAGTTCGTCATGATCAAAGAGAATTTTGCCAATATAAGAACCGGACTTGCGCTTGAGAGAATTAAGAAGATCGACGGCATACTTTTTGATCTTGGTGTTTCATCCCATCAGATCAACGATCCAAGCCGCGGCTTTAGTTTTCGTGGTGATGGTTATTTGAATATGCGGATGGATCAGGATTCTTTACTTACGGCAGCCGACGTTGTTAATACTTATTCATTTGAAGAACTAACCAAAATATTCCGCGAATACGGCGAAGAGAAAGAAGCTGCAAGAATTGCCCGAAACATAATTCTCGAAAGATCAAAGAAAGAGATTAAAACCACCCTGCAATTATCTACTATAATTGAGAATTGTATAATTTCCCATAAAAGCATTAAAGCTAAAGCAAGGATCTTCCAAGCTTTGCGGATCTATATTAATAAAGAAATGGATGTTCTGCAAACAGCATTGAATGACTCTATTAAAATTTTGAACCTGGGCGGCAGAATTGCTGTTATTTCTTATCATAGTTTGGAAGATAGAATTGTTAAAAATTTATTCAAATATGAAGAAAAATCATGTATTTGCCCGCCTGAATTCCCAAAATGTGTTTGTGATAAAGTATCAACCTTAAAAATATTAACAAGAAAACCGATCATTCCAACATTGCAAGAAATAGAAAATAACCCGCGCTCCAGAAGCGCAAAATTGAGAATAGCCCGGAGGAGGAAAGTTTTATGAACTGGAAATTTATAGTTGTTGTCTTATTAATTTTTGTTTCAATATTTTGTCATTATAGTAATAAACACAAGATCATAGTTTACGGACGCAAACTCGATGAATCACGAGAACTCTATCAAGCCCAAAAGGTTAATAATTTGAACTTGATAACTTTGAACAGTAAACTAAGCTCTCGCGACAGAATACAAAGGCTTGCTTCTGAAAACCTGAATATGTTCTTCCCCACTAATAATGAGAATGTACACAACATCAAATTCGACAATAATGAAAAAACTTTCCGCCTGATCGATTACATTGTCCCCTCAGCCGAAGCACTCACAAGATAATCACGTTGCTCATTCTTCTGAATGAGCATTTTTTATGAATACAAGAATTAAATTTTTCCTGGTTTTTAATATTATCCTGATCATTATCTGGATCGGTTATCTTTTCTCTATTCAAATATTAGATGCCCATCATTTAAAATCAAATGTACAGATCCGGCAAAATCCTTCCAAAGAAATATTGATCCCCGATCGGGGAAATATTTATGATCGTGATGGTAAACTTCTTGTAAGCTCAATAAAGTATTATCAGCTCGATGTTGATAGACGTGCTATAATAAACGATCGTAAAAAAGAATCACAATTAACATCTAAAGAAGTTTTTGATAAAATTGCCGAGATCATATCCAATAATAGTAAAGCTGATAGAAATTTTCTGTTAAAGCGTTTAAATAAAGAACCGTTATTTTCAAGTGTTTATCTTACAAATAATATTTCCGAAAATCAACTTCATCTTATCAAACAGGAATTTGCCAAGCAGAAAATAAAAGGTCTTGTAGTTTCATTCAGTAATATTAAACGTTCGTATCCTCATAATAAACTTGGCGCAAATTTCTTAGGGATTATTGATGATAAAAATCAGGGAAATTCGGGAAACGCAATCTATACCGCTTTTGGGGGAAATGGGATAGAAGCAACATATAATGAACATCTTTCCGGTGAAATTGGTTGGAAAGAAATGATCTACGATGCAAATAATAGAATGATCCCGTTATTATTCCTCAAAGAAAAAGCTGCTCGACCCGGGAAATCTATCTATCTCACAATAGATAAAAATATTCAGGAAATATTAGAAGAGAATTTAATAATCGGGCTTAAGGAATATAAGGCAAAAAATGCAATTGGTATTGTGATGGAGCCGAATACTGGTGAGATATTGGCAATGGTTGGTCTTACTGAAGATCATGAAAAAAAATCTGCAAAAGAGCTTCGTTCTGTTACAAATATCGCTGCTTCTTTTATGTTTGAGCCGGGATCTACATTAAAACCGATCACAGCTCTTCTCGCTTTAGAAAAAGATATTTATAAACCAACTGATAAAATCGATTGTACAGATTACCACCTGGAATATGAATCGGAAGAACGAGTTATTAAAGATGATCATAAATACAAAACACTCAGTTTTAAAGATATTATTGCGTATTCGAGTAATGTAGGAATTAGCAGGATAGTTGAGGAAATTGGCAGTAAAGTGCTTTATGAGCGCATGATAGCAATGGGGTTCGGTCATAAAACCGGCTCGAACATTTCCGGCGAAGCATCCGGAATTTTCAGGAAACTTAAAGACTGGCAGGGCTTTTCTCTTCATTCGATCTCGTTTGGACAGGAAATTTCGGTAACTGCATTACAACTGGCAAATGCTTATTGCTCGCTTGCAAATGGCGGGAAGATCATGCAGCCGCATCTTGTAAAAGAGATAAAAGACGAAAACAATAAAACAATTACATCCTTTAAACCAAAAGTTATGCGAACAATTTCCGATAAAAGATCTCTCGATACATTAAAGGTATTTCTAAAAAGTGTGGTAGATTACGGAACTGCTACCGGAACAAAGTTGGAACACATCACAATAGCCGGAAAAACCGGTACTTCAGAAAAAGCGATCAGCGGAAAAATAGGATACGAAAAAGAAAAATATACTTCTATTTTCGCCGGATTCTTCCCGGTAAAAAAACCTCAATACATTATGGTGATAATTTATGATGAAGCAGATTACAAATCATATTCTTATTATGCATCACTTTCTGCTGTTCCCACCTTTAAAAATGTAGTAAAAAAAATCGTAAATCTCCCTGAAACAGATATAATTGCAAATGTTAAAGAAGATAATAAAAAGTTCATTTTTGCCCCTGATGTAACAGGTCTGCAATTAGAAAAAGCAATTAAAATTTTACAAAAGAAAAAAATAAATTTTCTCGTAGTCGGCGAGAATCATGAAGGGAAAATAATGGATCAATATCCAAAACCCAATACTTCATTTGATAAAAACGAGAAGATCATCCTTAATCTTGACAATAAACAAGTCGCAGAACAATTGAATGTCGATGATTATGCAATGCCAAACCTTATAGGATTGACCTTGAGGAAAGCAATTGCCGCATCAAATAGAAGCAGTGTAAAATTGGTGATCCGCGGGAATGGAATCATCTCTGCCCAGTCAATTGAGCCGGGATCTAAAATTAAATTTGGAGATATATGTACAATAACAGCAAAATGATCTCAACAACTGAGATCACGGAGATATTACAGAAGCATGGACTTTTTATTGAGTCTATCAATATTGATCTCTCAGAAAAATATTCCGGCATACAGACCGATTCCAGAAAAATTAGAAAAGGACAGATTTTCGTTTGTATTTTCGGCTTTATCGATGATGGACATAATTTTGCTCAAGCTGCTGTTGATGAAGGTGCACAGCTTTTAATCGTTGAAAGAGAACTTGAAATAGATATTCCCCAAGTAGTTGTATTAAATGCTCGAAAAGCCACTGCTTTATTGGCTACATTATTTTTTAATAACCCTTCCAAAAAATTAAAGATAATTGGGATAACCGGTACAAATGGAAAAACAACTATTGGCAGTATTATAGAACATATTCTTTTGGATAACGGTAAAAAAGTTGGTCTTATCGGAACATTGGGCTACTCAATAAATGGCGCAGCTTACAAATCCGAAAGAACAACACCCGATATTATTGACCTGAATACGATCTTTTGTAAAATGATCGATGAAAATGTAGAATTTGTGGTTATGGAAGTTTCATCACACGCCTTATCGTTAGATAGAACATTCGCAATACATTTCCATACCGCAATCTTCACAAATCTCACACAAGATCATCTTGATTTTCATATTAGTATTAATGAATATGCAAAAACAAAATTTAAATTATTTGAAAATACAAATAAAGCTTTTATAAATATAGATGATGAACACGGAGAGAGACTTTATAGAAAATGTTCATTCACTAAATATGGAATTTCATTCAAAGACGGCGATATCAATATTGCAGAACATGATTACAGTATCTCAGGTTCAAATTTCAAACTGAAAATCGATGGGTATGAATTCCAAATTAACACAAATTTAATAGGAAAATACAATATATTCAATACGGCAACTGCATTTTCTGCAGCACTCGATCTTTTGGGAAAAACAAGTGCACAACAAATTATTGAATCTATACAAAAGATCGATTGCATTCCAGGCAGATTACAGCAAGTTCCAAACGACCGCAATCTTGGTGTTTATGTTGATTACGCTCACACTCCCGATGCTTTGGATAATGTTCTTAAAACTCTTAATGAGATCAAGAAAGAAAAAATGATCTGTGTATTTGGAGCAGGCGGCAGCCGCGATAAAACTAAACGATCTAAAATGCTTAAAGCTGCCGGATATGCCGATAGAATTATCATTACAAACGATAATCCGCGCGATGAAGAACCTGCCGATATTATTCGTGATATAATCAGAGATGCAGAAGAAAATACGCCATTCTGGATAATTCGCGATAGAAAGAAAGCCATTCAAACTGCAATTAATTTTGCAAAAGAAAATGATATTATTCTTATCGCCGGAAAAGGACATGAAAAATACCAGGAGATCAAAGGAGAAAAATTTGATTTCGATGATATAAAAGAGGCAGGAAATGCGCTTTCTCATTCATCTGAACATAATGATCTTCTTTCGCTTCCAATCGATCCTCTTCAGCTTGAATTTATCTTCCAACAAAACCTGATCATTAATAACGATCCTCTAATTGAAAATATTTCTACCGATTCACGTTCCATAAAAGAGAATTCTCTCTTTTTTGCTTTGGAAGGCGAAAATTTCGATGGTCATAATTATGTTGAAGATATACTCAAAAAGAAAAACTGCCGGGCAGTTGTAAATATGGACTACCAAGGCACTTCAACAAACATTATTCGGGTAAAAGATACATTAGAAGCTTATGCTTTACTTGCAAAAAAATATAAACAACAGTTCGATCTTACAACAATTGCCTTAACCGGAAGTTTCGGTAAAACTACAATGAAAGAGTATTTGTATAATATTCTTTCTGAAATTGCTCCTACTTATAAAACTTTTGGGAATGAGAATAATCTTATCGGTGTTCCTAAAACTATCTTCCGGCTCGATCCAAGATATAAATATTCAATTTTAGAGCTTGGAACAAATCAGTTTGGAGAAATCGAGAAACTGGTTGAGATCGCCGATCCGGATATTGGTGTTATCATTTCTATTGGAGCTTCACACCTTGAGTTCTTAAAAGATGAATTTGGTGTATTCAAAGAAAAAACCGCACTCTTCCAGCATGATTTGAAACTTAAGTTTTTCCCTGCTGATGATGATAGATTCAGAAAATTCTCGGGAATTTCTTTCGGTTCTTCCCCGCATTCCGATTTCAGATTTACCGATATTCATTCTGAAAATGAAACTACTTTTTTCAAAGTTAATGATATGAATTTTTCAATCCCAACTCCTTTTACAAAATATTCTTTTAACGCCGGAATCGCAATTTCCATTGCTCTTGAATTACAAATTGATAAAGCTGTTATTCAGAATGGATTGAATAAACCACTTCAATTATCTCAAAGAATGGAAATAATCAAACAAAATGGGAAAACACTTTTGATTGATTGTTACAATGCAAATCCTGATTCTATGAAAGCTGCAATTGAATTCTGGAATGAATACGAAGTGGAAAAACCACATTATGCAATTCTTGGAGATATGCTGGAACTTGGAAAATTGACAAGAGAACTGCATGAAAATATATTGATCGTGCTTAAAGATAAGAATTATAAGCAGTTGATATCTGTTGGAGATATGTCGCGTGCATTCAATGCTGATGCACATTTTAAAGATGTTGAAAAATTACTATCATCTGGAATGTTAGAAAATATTCCGGCAAATGCTGTTGTTCTTATCAAAGCTTCTCATGGAATAAAATTAGAAAAAATAATAGGAAGGATTTAAAAATGTTTTATCACCTTTTTGCCCCTCTAGCCAATACAGAAATATTTGGATACAACTTATTTAATGTATTTCAGTATGTAACTTTTCGCTCGATCGCAGCCTTTATCACTGCAATCTTTTTCTCGATCTTATTAGGACCCAAATTTATTAAAACGTTAAAGAAACACCAGGCTGTTGAAAGTATCAATGAATATGTTCCAATCTCGCATAAAGAGAAAGAAGGAACACCTACGATGGGTGGTCTCATCGTGATTTGCAGTATTTTGCTTTCTGTACTTTTATGGAATAACCTTGTAAATAGCTATATCTTGATCATGATAATTACTACGATTTGGTTAGGCGCAACCGGTTTTCTTGATGACTACCTAAAAAATTTCTTACATACAAAAAAAGGATTGATCGCAAAATACAAATTACTTGCTCAGATCACTCTGGGCTTGTTTATTGCACTTGCCTTATATTACGGTTCACAAGATCTGGATACAATCACAAAAATACATTTACCATTTTTTAAAGATAGTTCAATACAATTAAAACTCTTTTTCATTCCATTTGTTGTTTTCATGGTCACAGCCACTTCAAATGCTGTAAATTTAACCGATGGATTGGATGGATTAGCCGGCGGCACAGTAGCAATAGCTGCATTGGGACTTGGCATAATGGCTTATATCAAAGGTAACTTTGTTATAGCTGAATATTTGAATCTGGATTTTATTCAAAATGCCGGCGAACTTACTGTATTCATTTCCGCACTTATTGGAACATTACTCGGATTTTTGTGGTACAATGTGAAACCGGCTCAGATCATACTTGGTGATACAGGATCACTTTCTCTCGGTGGAATTTTAGCCGTTCTTGCTGTATTGCTGAGAGAAGAGTTATTCTTTGCAATTGTCGGAGGAGTATTCGTTATCGAAGCTTTTTCTACTATTATTCAACGTTATTATTTTAAATATACAAGATATAAAACAGGCGCCGGCAAAAGAATTTTTCTTTGCGCTCCAATACATCATCATTACGAGTTAAAGGGGATTTCAGAAGAAAAGATCGTGATAAGATTTTGGATCGTAGCTGCACTTCTTGTTGGTATAGGCTTAGCAACTTTAAAACTCAGGTAGGAAATGAAAGTAAAAAATAGGAGATTTGGAATTCTTGGAATGGCAAGAAGCGGGATTTCCGCAGCCGCAAAGATCAAGGAACTCGGTGGAATTGCCTTTATCAGTGAGTATAAGAATGAAACCGAAATAACCAATTCCAAACAAATTAAAGAAACTTTTCAATGTGAATTCGGAGGACATACAAAAAAGCTTCTGCAAAATGATGTATTGATATTAAGTCCGGGAATTCCACGGGATATTCCAATTTTGAAGGAAGCTGAGAAACAAAATATCAAGGTTATAAGCG
This sequence comes from Candidatus Cloacimonadota bacterium, assembly GCA_030600585.1. Classification (GTDB taxonomy): domain Bacteria; phylum Cloacimonadota; class Cloacimonadia; order Cloacimonadales; family TCS61; genus Tenebribacter. The sequence goes on from JAUVLU010000014.1 coordinate 38,494, forward strand.
AAATAGAATTCAGCTACAGGATAAAGCATCCTCACAGCAAGATAATTGCTATCACAGGTTCTAACGGCAAAAGCACAACTGTGAGTCTTATCCATCATATCTTACAAACTGCCGAATACAAATCGATACTGGCAGGAAATATCGGAACTGCTTTTTCATCTTATCCGATAGAGAAAGAAAATATAGATTTTATCGTGTTGGAACTCAGCAGCTTCCAACTTGAGATCATCGATAAATTCAAAGCTGATGTTGCAGCAATTCTTAATATTACACCTGATCATCTTGATCGTTATGATAGTTTTGATGATTATGCAGAAACTAAATTCAATATTTTCAAGAATCAGAATTTCCAAGACCTTGCTATTCTAAATTTAGATGATATTACTTCTATAAAATTCACCGGTAAGATCAATTCTGATCTTAAATGTTTTTCTCTGAATTCCAATACTGATATTTATTTTAAAGAAAATTCAATTGTTTTTGGTTCAGAAAATTTTTCTACTCGGAATGCAGCAATTCAGGGTCCTCATAATATCGCAAATATGATGTGCGCAATTCTTGCCGTCTCTCCTTTCCATATTGAAAGAGACATTATTCAGCAGTCATTGGAAACGTTCTCACCTCTTGCCCATCGTCTGGAATTTGTAAAAGAAGTGGATGGAATAAAATTCTACAACGATTCCAAAGCTACAAATACAGATTCTGTAAAATACGCATTGCAATCTTTTGACAGACCGATAAGAATTATCATGGGTGGAGCCGGTAAAGGCGAAGATTACAGCATTTTAATACCATACTTGCAGGAACGGGCAAAAAAAGTGTATCTTACCGGCGATACTATAGATGAAATGAAAAAGGCATTTGAAGGTTCTGTAGAAATCGCATCTATCAAAGAATTTGAAGATGTTATCCAAAAAGCATTCTCCGATTCTAAAGAAGGAGATATCATCGTTCTTTCTCCTGCCTGCACAAGTTATGATAGATTCAAAAACTTCGAAGAGCGTGGTAACACATTTAAAAAAATTGTTTCAGGGCTAAAAAAATGAAAACCAAAACTTATATTGCTCAATACGATATCGTTCTTCTCTTTACATATATCGTTTTGATCGATATTGGAATCTTCATGCAGCTAAATATAAGCTCTGTGCGGACTACAATGGGTTTTTTCTATCGCCAATCCATCTGGCTTTTGCTTTCTTTTGGATCTCTTTATTTTGCTTTTAAAGTTATAGATCTTGAAAAATTCAGAAAGTGGATATTCCCACTTTTATTTGTCATTATCCTCATGTTGATAGCTGTTCTCGTTTTCGGAGACACCGTTAAGGGAGCTGTAAGAAGTATTCACATTTGGAAAATAAATATTCAACCAAGTCTATTAGCCAGAGTTATCCTTATCTTCTATTTTGCACATATTTTAGATAAACGAAAAAGACAAATTGATGATACCAGACCAAAAGGATTCTGGAAACACTTTAACCAACTTATTGTAATTACCATCATCATCTATTCATTGATCCTCGCCGAGAAACATTTCAGTCCTCTTATAATCTCCGGTATCACATTACTTTCGCTTTTGTTTATTGCAAAGATCAGGTTATCAACTATTGGAATTATCCTCGCAACTTGCCTGATAATAATACTTTTGGTAATTCAATTTGGACCTGCCTACCGTTCTGAAAGAATGAAAATTTATACCAAATATTCCCTTTTCCATAAAGCCCTGAATAAAGAAAGTGATTACACAGGAACTCAGGATTACCAGGTAAAGGAGAGCCTGCTATCATTGACAGGCGGCAGATTAACAGGAACATCATCAAAAAGAGGAACAGGCAAACATTATTTCCTACCCGAAGCAAAAACCGATTATATATTTTCGATCATTGGTGAAGAATATGGATTTCTGGGAGCACTTTTTGTAATTGGACTTTATATTCTCCTGTTTTCCAGAGCAATTATCAATTCTCTACGGCAGGACGATATATTCCTGAAATTAGCAGGTATTGGTTTGGGAATGAATATTTTTTTCAACGCAATTGTTAACGTTGGAGTTTCGATAGCAATATTACCATCAACCGGTGTAACTTTGCCATTCATAAGTTATGGCGGTACTTCATTACTAGTGAATTCATTCTCGGTAGGACTTTTGCTGAATATAAGCGCAACAAAACAGAAATTGCAGAGTTATTAAAGGAAATTTAAATGAAGAATAAAAAAATTATTATTGCAGCAGGTGGAACCGGCGGACACATTATTCCTGCAATTTCTATAGCTAAAGAGCTTATGAAAGAAGGAGTTCAAATTCTCTTTGTTGGAAACAGGAACAGCATGGAACAAAAGCTGGCAATGGAGAATAACATTGATTTCGCAGAGATAAATGTTCAGAAATTCTACCGTAAATTAACTTTTGCACATTTCAAATTTCCATTCAAATTGATAAAAAGCATTTTGGATTCCAAAAAAATTATCCGCAATTTTAAACCCGATGCATTTTTGGGAACCGGCGGTTTTGTCAGTGGTCCGGTAGGTTATGCAGCTCACCTGCAAAAAATTCCTATCTTCCTGCAGGAACAAAACAGTTATCCGGGTGCAACTACAAAAATACTCAGTAAATATGCTGTAAAAATATTTTTAGGAAATTTTAAAGCAAAGAAATATCTGCCTTCAAATAAATTGGTTTTTTCCGGTAATCCCATTAACCAAACGGTAATAAGCGAAACTACAGAAATTGATTATGCGAAATATGGTTTAAAAAAAGATGTTACAAAAATATTTTTGACCGGTGGGAGTCAGGGTTCGGTAGTTTTGAATAAAGCATTTTTGCCAATTATAGACGATATTTTAAAAAAAGATTTTGAAATAATCTGGCAGATCGGAAAACATAGTTTTGATGAATTTTATCCAAAAGTCAAAGATATTAAAGGTGTTTACGCTTTTGATTTCACAAATGAAATGGGTAAAATATATAATTCTGTTGATATTGCGATTGCACGTGCAGGTGCGTTAAGTCTGGCAGAGATGGAAACCAAGAAAATTCCTGTCATTCTGATACCTTTACCCTCTGCTGCAGAAAATCACCAATATTTTAATGCTCTGGAATTAAAAGAAAAAAATGTTGCGGAAATAATTGAGCAGAAAGATCTGGATTCGGAGATATTGAAAAATACTCTATTTAAAATGTTAGATAAAATTAATGAAATTAAAGATAATTTCACTTCAACTGTGCATACCAATGCAGCAGAGAATATTGCAGAGCATTTATTAAGAAATCTGGGGAAATAAAATGTGTAAAGACTTATCAAAGAAAGATCTAATTCTGAAGTTAATTGATAATTATAAATCTTCGGGGAAAAAATACTTCAACTTGAAAAATCTTCGACAGGATTTGCTTATGGTTTCTCCACACTTTAATATGGAAACTTTAAAGAAGAATCTCTCTCGCCTGAAGAAAGAAGAATTAATTTATTCCGCCGGAAGAGGTTGGTATTCTTTTCTACCCGATGTTTTTAAATTAGATACAACACCGGTAAGAAATATTATAAATTTATTGAAAAGAGAATTTCCATTATTAGAGTTCAATGTTTGGAGCACAGAACAGCTTGCCGCTTATTTCCATCATATTCCTACTCGGTTCTTCACTTTCATTTATGCAGATAAAGATTATTTGCAGGCAATCTATGAAAAATTAATCATTAAAGGAAAAAATATAATTTTGAATCCTACACCCAAAGAAGCAGATAAGATATTCAATGTGGAAAAAGAAACTTTCATTCTACGACCTTCAACAACTGAAGCTCCGGTTGATGAACATTTTGCAAAGATCGAATTAATTTTAGTAGAATTATTTCGGGAAAAGAATAAAATTTCCATTTTAGATGAATGGGAATATAATGTAATATTTAGAAATATTGTACCTAAATCAAGAATTAACATTTCTGTTTTTACCTTATACAATAGGCGTTTAGATGATTCTTACACGTGTCCTCTAATGGCAGTATTTGAGGATAACTGCGGTTAGAGGACAAAGGAATAAAAATGATAAGAGAGATTTGTTTTGAATTGGAATGGATAAAAAAAATTCAAAAAATGAATGAACGCTTGAATCCGGTTTTTATAGAAAACACGGTATATGCTTTTGAATTGTTGTCTGAACTTGTAAAATTAAACATAGATTTTGTTTTTAAGGGTGGAACAAGCTTATTATTGCATTTCCCTAAGCCAAGAAGATTATCTACCGATATTGATATTGTCGGTGAGTTTGATATTGAAGTTCTTGATAAAATAATTCAAAACAATCCCAAGTTTAAAAGTTACAAACCTGCAAACAGGTTTCATACAAAAAAGATGATTAGAAATTTTGAATTTTATTATGATACAGTAATACCTGATGTAAGTGAACAATTTGTTTTACTTGATATTATTTTCGCCAAACCTTGTCATCCGGCAGTTGAAAAAATAGATATAAAATCACCACTATTTGAATGTGATGAAACATTGAATGTGCAGGTTCCTTCAATAGAATCTCTCCTTGGAGATAAACTCACAGCTTTTGCACCTGAAACAATCGGCATTCCATTGAAAAATGATGATTATAGACCTGTAAATAATATTAAGCAGTTGTATGATATTTCAGTTTTGTTTGATAAAGTTGAAAATCTTAAAATGGTTTATGAATCGTATTTGAGCAATCATCAGCAAAATTGCAAGATCAGAAATCAAGAGTTTGAAATTATTGAGACATTAAATGATACGATTGATACGTGCTTACTGTTGTCATCCTCAGGTTTAAAAAAAGCTGGAATTGATAGAAAGTTATACCTTTTGGAATTGGGATGTGATCGTTTAAATCAGTTTCTTTTATCAGATACATTTTCCGTTCAACTATCCAAAAAACATGCAGCAAAAGTTGCTTTAATTGCAGTAATACTCAAAAAAGAAAGGTTTAATTTTGATCTTAATAATTTTAGATTTTCCAAAAGTAAATTGAAACAATTAGAAGATGCAAAGTTGAGTTCTATTTATACTTCGCTTGAAAAGTTAAAAGAAATTGATTCAGAAGCTTATTATTACTGGCATCTGGTTTCGCAAATAGAAGAGGGTAAATTATGTTAGGCAGAACCAAAAAAATTCATTTCGTCGGAATTGGTGGAATAGGTATGAGTGGAATTGCAGAGTTGTTATTAAATCAAGGTTTTATGATCAGTGGCTCCGATCTGAACGAGACTGAAATTACCGAGCATTTAAAATCGAAAGGTGCAATCATCACTCAAGGTCACAATGCAAATTTGATTCACAATGCAGATGTTGTTGTAAAATCTTCCGCTGTGAAAGATGACAATCCGGAAATTGCTGCTGCTTTGGCGAATAAAATTCCTGTAATACGAAGAGCAGAAATGCTTTCTGAAATTATGAGAATGAGTTATGGTATTGGAATTGCCGGAACACACGGTAAAACATCCACAACTTCGATGGTTGGCAGTGTTCTCTCGGCAGCTTTATTGGATCCGACAGTAATAGTCGGCGGCATCGTAAAAAATTATGGTTCCAATAATCTTCTCGGTTCAGGGGAATATATTGTAGTAGAAGCCGATGAATTTGATCGTTCTTTCCTCACACTCAGCCCGATTATTGCCGGCATTACAAACATTGAAGCCGATCATCTGGATTGCTATTCCAACCTGGAAGGAATTAAAAAAGCATTTATAGAATTTGCTAATAAAGTTCCATTCTTCGGCAGTGTGATCGCCTGTCTGGATGATCATGGTGTTCAATCTATCATCCCGAAAATAAATAAAGAGATACTCACTTATGGTTTTTCACAGCAAGCTGCACTCAGAGCTATCGATGTGAAATTTAACGATTTTAAGAGCAATTATACTGCTGTTAATAATGGTGAAAAATTAGGGACTATTAATTTAAATGTGATGGGTGAACATAATATTCTCAATTCGCTGCTGGCTGTCGCAATTGGACTTGAACTGGATATTCCATTCAAATCAATTCAGAAAGGACTAGCAGACTACAATGGTGTTTTTCGCAGATTTGAATACAAAGGTGAAAAAGACGGAGTTATCTTATATGATGATTACGCACATCATCCTACCGAAATTGAAGCGACCTTGAAAGGTGTGAGAGACAGCAGTTCAAGCCGAATAGTAGTTGTTTTCCAACCTCACCTTTATTCACGAACACAAGATTTTTATGAAGATTTCGGGCGCGCCTTTTTTCAATCTGATATACTTCTTATTGCTCCCATTTTCCCTGCAAGAGAAAAACCGATTTCAGGTGTTACCGGAAAATTAATTTCTGATGCAGCAATTCAATCAGGACATAAAAATGTTCATTACATCGAATCGAATGAAAACATCATAAAAAAAATCAAAGAGATAACTAAACTGGGAGATATTCTCATTACAATGGGTGCAGGAAATATTTACAAATTCGGTGAGAATTTCTTGGACGATAAAAATTAAATTGAGTAAAAAGGAAAAAATGTTTGACAGTAAAATGCTAACTTCGTTTGTTATAAAGAGTTCCTTATGTAAATATTCTAACATGAAGATCGGTAATGAAGCTACTTATCTTCTTGCGCCACTGAACGTTAGTGATCTGTCTTCAATAATTATAGAAGCTAATGCTCAAGATTTGAAGATAGTTCCCGTTGGCGGCGGCTCTAATATCCTTTTTGGAAATGTTGGAAATAGAGTGATTATTCTGGATGCTTATCTTCCTGAAATTTTCATTGTAAATGATAAAATTGTTACCGTATCTTCCAATATGAAGATCAGCTCTTTTATTGATAAAGCAATGCAGCATGGATTGGGTGGATTGGAATTTATTTCCGGAATTCCGGCACATATTGGTGGAGCTATTCACATGAATGCCGGAGCTTTTGAGAAATGTATTTTCGATTATATATCATGGATCGAGTATGTTGACCTGGAAGGAAAATTAAAAAAGATCAACCGTAAAGACCTTGAATTCGGATACAGAACTACATCAATAAAAGGTTTTATTGTGAAAGCTGCTTTTATTTTGGATAGGAAGACAAAAGAGAAAATTTTAGCTGATAAGGAAGATATTATTTCCAAAAGATTTGAACGACATCCCTACGATTATCCCAGTTTAGGCAGTACATTCAAGAATCCAAAAGGCAAATTTGCCGGACAGTTAATAGAAGAATGCGGTTTAAAAGGATTGCAGATCGGTGGTGCGCAAATAAGCGAGAAACATGCAAATTTCATTATCAATAAAGGAAGTGCGACATTCAACGATGTAACCGAATTAATTAAAATAGTTCAAAAAACAGTGAAAAAACAGAAAGGTATAGAACTTGAATTGGAGATAAAGGTAATAAACTGATGAATAAAAAACGATCCGGCTCGAGTAGATATTTCTTTTTCTTTCTTGTTCTTGTTGTACTTATCTACGCAGCTTATATTGGCATAAACAGCCTGTTTACTAAACTTGATCTGTTCAAAATAAAATCCATTGAGATCAGTGGAAATGACAATTTAGAAACAGCTTTCCTAACAAATATCTGCAACGATTTCATCAATTTGAATTTATATTCGATTTCTAAAAAGGATGTAGTAAAGAAATATGAGAATATCGTTCGGATCGACGACATTAAAGTTTCCAGAATATTTCCAAATAAATTAAAAATAAAAATTAATGAAAAGAAGGGGGAGTTTTTTTTCCGAACAGAGAATGGAACTATCTTCCCTATTGATAAAAACAGAGTTGTTCTAGATAATTTAAATTTTTATGAGAATGAGGTTCTGCCTGTAATTGGGACCAATATTCCCGATGCTGAGATAATTATCGGAGAAAAAATAGATAATGTTCTTATTGAAGAAATTTTTTTATTAAAAAAGAAATTTGCGAATATAGACCCGGATTTCATTAATAGTATTTCCGAGTTTTATTTAAAAGATGAAAATATAGTTTTAGTGAATGCCGACATTGGGTATAGGATCGTATTGGGAAATAATGAGATCGAAGAAAAACTTAAGAAGCTCATATTTCTGGAGCAGAATCGTATTTTTGAGAAGGGTACTATAATAGACTTGAGGTTCAAAGATCAGCTTGTGATCAGGTCGGAGGAGATATGAAGATTGGTCAGGTGATTACAGCAATAGATATTGGCACAACCAAAATCTGTGTTATTATCGCACAAATAAACGAAGATGATAAATTAGAAGTTAAAGGGATTGGTACAAGTAAGTCTATTGGCATGGTCAATGGTATTGTTGTTGACATCATGAAAGCTTCAAAATCTATGAGCGATGCAATTAAAGAAGCTGAAGAGATGGCAGCCTTCAAGGCTAAGAATATTTATGTTGGAATTGCAGGCGAGCATATTAAGAGTCAGAATACAATTGGGCGAATTTCATTAACTTCCGGTACACATCCTTGTGACATAGATCAGCAGCATGTAGAGAACGTTATCTCAAATTCTAAAAATAATGTTAAGATACAGCAGGGAAATGAAAGGCTAGAAATCATTCATGCTATTCCTCAATATTACAAGATCGATGATCAGGATGGTATAATGAATCCCGTAAATATGAGTGGATTCAATCTTTCCGCTCATGTCCATATTGTAATGGCAGACATCAATGCGCTCAGAAATATAAATAAATGTATTGAGATAGCCGGCTACAGAGTAGAGGAAACCTATTTGGAACCTATCGCTTCCTCACATGCGGTTTTAGACGGTGTAGAAAAAGAACTGGGTTCTATCATCATTGATATTGGCGGCGGAACAACTGATATTGCGATATTCTACAAAGACAGCATAAGATTCAGCGCAGTTCTTCCAATTGGCGGCAAGAATATTACTCATGATCTTTCTGTCGGATTGCATACTTCTCCTCAAAATGCAGAAAAGCTCAAGATAGAATTGGGAGATTCACTTTCAGGAAATATCCCTGACGATAAGATAATCGAGATCGAAGGAATTGGCGGCAGAGAACCAAAGATGAAAAAATTAAAGTATATGACTGAGATAATCGAAGCCAGAATGCGAGAGATATTTGAAGATGCTTATAATATCCTGAGCGAGCACCATGATCTGAGTTTAATTTCTGCCGGACTCGTACTTACAGGAGGAGCTTCACTTTTAAAAAATAGTGCCGCTCTTGCCGATCAGATATTTAGCATGCCTACCAAGATTGGATATCCATATCTCTCCGACCTTGCAGGACCAACAGAAAGATTGGAAAACCCTAAATATGCTACAAGTGTAGGTATCCTCTATTATGTTTATGATGAACTTCAAAACAGGGAAGACAAGATAAGCAGTATAAAAATTGGTAATTCATTTGCCAATTTCTGGCAGAAAATAAAAGCCATATTTAAAGATTATATTTAGAAATATAAATTAGATATATTTTCGGAGGCAATATGTTAGAATTAGATTTGAATCATGATGAAATACCTTTCGGTACACATATAAAGATAATTGGTGTTGGTGGAGCGGGTGGAAATGCTGTTAGCACAATGATCGAATACAACTTGAACGGCATGGAGTTTATCGTTGCAAATACAAATATCATCGATTTAAAAAAATCAAAAGCAAAAATAAAATTACAACTTGGAAAAGAATTAACGAAAGGACTTGGTGCGGGAGCAAATCCCGATACAGGTCGGAAAGCTGCTGAAGAATCCCGCGAAGATATAAAGAATAATTTAAAAGATGCCGACCTCCTTTTCCTAACAGCCGGGATGGGCGGAGGAACAGGAACCGGCGCAACACCCGTAATCGCAGCTCTTGCCCGCGAAATGGGAATCCTTACAATTGGAATCGTGAGCAGACCATTCAAAAGTGAAGGAAAAAAACGTATGGTCAATGCTGAAAATGGAATTAAAAAACTCCGCGAAAATGTTGATACTCTCATCGTTATACCAAATGAAAAACTCAACGAAATATATCCCGATATGACTGTTATCGACGCATTTAAAAACGCAGACAATATACTTTATGAAGCAGCAAAGGCAATTTCGGATATTATTCATTACAGCGGTTATATGAACGTAGATTTTGCAGATGTTCAAACCGTAATGAAAAATCGTGGTCTTGCCATGATAGGTTCAGGTTTAGGAGATGGAGATCAAAGAGCAGTAGATGCAGCTCAAAAAGCAATGAACAATCCCCTGCTTTCGGATGTTCCAATTGAAAATGCTAAAGGTGTTCTTATTAATATAACTGCGGGTAAAGATTTTAAAATGGATGAGTTTGAACTTATTACAAACGAAATTATTAAGCAAACCGGTGATGATGGCGATATTATTACAGGAATTATTATTAATGATGCAATGGAAGGAAAGATCAAGGTAACGTTGATAACGACCGGACTCGATACGCCCAGCACATCAATTTATGAACGAGAAAACATAATCCATGATAAAACAGATAATTCGGAGGATATTAGCCACACTCTACAAAGAATAAGAAAAGCCGGCTCTTTGAACTTGAATAAAAATACTGAAGAAAAAACCAGTGTATTTCCTGATAAACAAATGGAAATTCCGGCTTTCTTAAGGAAATTCTCAAATTAATATTATGGAAAAAGCTTGAAAAGGAAGTGGATAAAAGCTTCAATCGTGTATTCCGATCTGCTGCCAAACATTTGAAATAATATGAATAAAAATTTAAGAGTTTACTCTAAAAAGGGTATAATTAGAAATATGTTAGAAAATTCATCAAATATTTGGAAACCGATGAATCAGTTAAGATTTACTATCTTCTTATTAACCACCAACTTAAGTTGGTAGTTAATGAAACAAAAAAAGTCATTAACCGTTTTAACAATGCATTGGCTTTCAGCTTGCTGAAAACGATGCTGATATTCTCCTTGCATTCCAACGGTTTCTCCTTTTATTGAATCTGACTTTTTAGAGTGGACTCAATTAATTATAAGAAATATGAACTTTTACGAAAATATTTGAAATGTTTAAGAGGAGCAGTTTATGGCAGAGATCAGGATAACAATCTCGGAAATTGTAGATATTTGCATAGCTAATGATCTAATCCCGGATTCCGTATCGAATATTGAGATTTTAGGTGAACAGATTAAATTCCGATACAAAAAGAAACATCCGATTCCAACTAATATAGATTTGGAAATTAATTATAAAGATTATAATAACGGTATGTTATTTTTGGAAGTACAAACAAACTGGATAATAGATAAATATTTACGTTTTAAGAAATTTTCTAACATCCAATACATCCAGTACGAACATCCTACACTCACTTTTCTCTTACAGCAATTTCTTATTGATAAAACAAATATTGTACACATAGAAAATATCCACTTCGAAAACGGATATTTCAAAATAAAAACATTTAATGAATAAAGAAAAAGAGATCGTTTTGCTTTGCAAAGCCGACTCGTAAAAGGAGAAAAAAAAATGAAAAAAATAATGCTGATAATGATCGTAACAATTGTTTCGATAAATTTGTTTAGTGTTCAAAAAGGAGAAGAGATGACTTACACAAAAACGGATTCCGGTTTGGAATATGTAATTACTGAGAATGGAAGCGGAGAACAAGCAACAGCAGGATGCAGAGTTAAGGTTCATTATACCGGAAAACTTGAAGATGGAACTAAATTTGACAGTTCTTTAGATAGAGGAGAACCTTTTGCATTTGAGCTGGGAGCCGGAATGGTGATAAAAGGTTGGGATGAAGGATTCACTTTACTGCACGTTGGCGATAAAGCTATTCTTAAAATTCCACCTTATCTGGGATATGGAGAGAGAGGCGCCGGCGGTGTAATTCCTCCAAACTCTACTCTAATTTTTGAAGTTGAACTTCTTGAAATAATGCCTGCAATAAAAATCGAAGAATTTGATATTAAAGATAAAGTTACTTCCAAAACAGAATCGGGACTTGGATATATTTTAGTTAAGGAAGGTGACGGCATCAAAGCTGCTGCTGGAAATACGGTAAGTGTGCATTATACCGGATATCTTGAAGATGGAACTATTTTCGATTCTTCCATGAAAAGAGATCAGCCATTCAGCTTTATTTTAGGAATGGGAAGAGTTATAAAAGGTTGGGATGAAGGAATTGCTTTGATGAGAGAAGGTGACAAAGTCCGGTTGATAATTCCTGCTGATCTTGCCTATGGTGAAAGAAGTGCCGGTGGAGTAATTCCTCCTAATGTTGCTCTTATCTTCGATGTAGAGTTGCTGGAAGTTAAATAATTAAGTTTTCTTTACTTATTAATATTAGCAAGAAAATTCATCGGAATCCCAAAGGGACTCAACATGAATAACCGCAAGTGAAACTTGCATAATGAAAACGAAAAGAAACGAATCCCAAAGGGATTCAACATGAATAACCGCAAGTAAAACTTGCAGAATGGAAACGAAAAGAACAAGAATCCCAAAGGGATTCAACGTGAATAACCGCAAGTGAAACTTGTGGTTACAGAAAAAAAGACAAAGCAGAACCCTGAGAGGGTTAAACAAAAAGCGAGGATTAAAAACTTATGTCAACTTACACACAAATCCTTTATCAGATTGTATTCTCAACAAAGAAAAGAGAAAGAACACTAATAGAAAAAAATCAAGAAAAACTATATTCATATATTTGGGGAGTTATTAAAAATAAAAAATGCCACCTCTATCGGATTAATGGTATTGAAGATCATATTCACATTATCACTCATCTTCATCCAAGTATTGCACTTTCTGATTTTGTAAAAGACATAAAACTTTCAACTTCTTCTTGGATAAAGGAAAATTCGTGTTTCCCTGGTTTTAGCGGATGGCAGAAAGGATACGGAGCTTTTACATACTCGATATCAGAAAAAGACAGGCTAATAGAATATGTGAAAAATCAAAAAGCACATCATAAAAAGAAAAGTTTTAAGGAAGAGTATATTGAATTATTGCGTGAACATAAAATTGAATTTGATGAGAAGTATCTGTTGTAATGTTCAAGCCCTTCAGGCTTGGATTTGTGCTTGTCGCATCTCTACGGGTTTCACCCGTAGTTATTCAAGTTCAACTCCTTCGGAGTATGGAAAGGACACTAATACTTGTTAATAATTACAAAAATCCCAAAGGGATTCAACATGAATAACCGCAGGTGAAACCTGTGGAATGAAAAAAAAAGGACCGGAATCCCAAAGGGATTCAACAAGAATAACCGTAAGTGAAACTTGCGGAATGAAAACGAAAAGAACCGGAATCCCAAAGGGATTCAACATGAATAACCGCAGGTGAAACCTGTGGTTACTGGAAAGTAGAAGAAGCAGAACCCTGAAGGGGTTCAACAAAAAGAAATATAATGCTCGATAACGAAACAAAAAGGAGAATAGACACAGCTCGGAACATCCTCGTTAGAAAAGTTCCCGATCCGAAATCTCAGGTGGAACAGATCACAATTGCTCTTATCTTCGATGTTGAACTTTTAGAAATAAAATAATTAAGATTTCTGCATTATTGTTATAAACCTTCGCAATGGTTGGTTGGATTCGGGAAACCGTTCCAAAGGTTTTCAACCGTTTGGAAGGTTACCCTGCTTGGATACGCCGTTAAAAAAAACAAAAAAAGACAAATTCTTCTTTAATAATTAATGTCTTGACGCAATCTAATTCATTATAAAATTTCTGTAACTAAATGAAGATCAAATTAAAATGAATTATTTGGAAAGATAAAAGTGAGATATAAATTTGAGAAAATACGGGAAAAATGGAGGCGAAAAATGAAAAAGCAAGTGTTTCTAATAATATTCATTAGTATTTTGGGATTAAATCTTTATGCACAACTTATTCCCGATGACAACTTTAAAGCAAAAATTAATCAAAATCTTGGTCAACCACCGGAATATGAACCAACGATTGAAGACCTAAATGGGATAACCGGTACATTGATGGCATTTTTAGCTGGTATATCATCAATTGAAGGGGCACAATATTTAATTAATGTAACTTCTCTTGATTTATTTTTTAATCAAATTGATGATATTTCTCCTATTTCTGGGTTAACCAATTTGATATCTCTTCAATTATTTGATAATCAAATCAGTGATATTTCCGCTGTTTCTGGATTGAACAATTTAACTTCTCTTAACTTAAAGGAAAATCAAATTAGTGATATTTCTGCTGTTTCCGGATTGAACAGTTTGAATTTTCTTTATTTAGATGAAAATCAAATTAATGACATCTCTGCTGTCTTTGAATTGAGCAATTTGACTTATCTTGATTTAAGTGAAAACCAAATTAATGATATTTCTCCTGTTTCTGGATTAACAAATTTGACATCTCTTCATTTATATGATAATCAAGTCAGTGATATTTCTGCGGTTTCTGATTTAATTAATTTGACTTCTCTTGGCTTATCCTCTAATCAAATCAGTGATATTTTGGCGGTTTCTAATTTAACTAATTTGAATTATCTTAATTTAGGTGTTAATCAAATCAGTGATATTTCGGCAGTTTCCGGATTGACTAATTTGATTGGTCTTATTTTAGGTGTTAATCAAATCAGTGATATTTCTGCAGTTTCTGGATTAATCAATTTAACAACTCTTAATTTAGGTGGTAATCAAATCAGTGATATTTCAGCTATCTCCAATTTGACGAATTTGTTTTTACTATATATTTATGATAATCAAATCAGTGATATTTTTGCTCTTGTTGAGAATACTGGTTTGGGCTTTGAGGATAATTTATTTATTAATGATAATTATCTTTCTCAGGAAGCACTCGATGTTCACATTCCGATTTTGGAAGATAGAGGATTTGAAGTGTTAGTTTATTCATCAAATCCAAATGTTTACGCTGCTTGTTATCCTAATCCTGCTCGGAATGCAATAGAAGTTCCAATAAATACTACTTTGGAATGGTGCGGAAATTTTCCAACTCGGGAAGTAACTTATGATGTATGGTTAGGAGAGACAAGTGAAAACCTACTAAATGTTGGTACGGGTACAGCTGTCAACAACACACTTTATTCGTTTACTCCAAACTTGAATGAAGATACAGATTATTGGTGGCGAGTAAGAGCAATTACAGAAACCGATACAATATGGAGTGGTTTATGGCATTTTGCTGTTGGAAATTCAATTTCAACCGATGATGAAATCTACTCTTTAAAAACCTCTCAAATAGTTGGAAATTTTCCTAATCCTTTCAACCCATCCACAACAATTTCTTTTTCAGTAACACAAAATTCCGATTTTGTGACTCTTGAAATTTACAACATAAAAGGTCAAAAAATCAAGACTTTAACTAATAATTTGTTTACTCAAGGTACACATTCCATAATTTGGAACGGAGATGATAAAAATGGAGCATCTGTTAGTTCTGGAATTTATTTTTATAAATTGTTTGTTAATGGTAAAGCCAAAGCAGTTAAGAAATGTCTACTGTTGAAATAAAAATAAAGCTGCTAGCAAAAGCACCCACATTCAGATTGAGAGAAAATGAGAAGAGCCCGCCAGAGGCGGGCAAGCGTGGCAGGTTCTAAACATTAACCAACCTTCCGCTTCGCTTCAGGTTGATTAATGGCGGCAAAAATTAATTAAGGAGTAAATGTATGAAAACAATTGTAATCATAATATTCAGTTTAGTATTATTGATTTCATGTTCAAATGATATCACAAAACCAGATTTTGAAGACATAGTTCGGGTAACAAGTGAACACTATGCTGGTGTTTTTCCGAATCCCAACAATGGAGAGTTTATAATTAGTTTCTATTTACTACAGAATGCACACATAAAAATCGTAATATTAAATTCTCAAAATGAAACGGTCCGACATTTAGCGGATGGGGATTTTGAAGCGAATTATTATTACTATTATTGGGATTGTAAAGATGATGATGATAACATGGTTTGTTCAGGAATTTATTATGTGAAGTTCAATGTAAATGGCTTTCTATTCCGCGAAGGTATGTGTTTCTTAAAATAATTAGGAGAATTTATGATAAAAAAAATTATATTAGCAATTACATTTAGTTCGATCTCATTATTACTTTTTAGTTATGCTGCTTATGCGTGCCCATTCTTAATATTTAATCAATCTCTCTCCAATGCAGCTTTTGGTTTAGAGAGTGGAACAGCTGATATACGACATCTTGATGCATCATCATTTTTAAATAATCCTGCAAAACTTGGTTTGATCAGAGGATTTAGGATTAATTACAGCAACTCAGATTACTATTTTGCAAAATATAACATAATGAAAATAGCTTTTAATTATAAAGGTATTGGCATCTCTTTACCAATGTATAATTTTGAGAATTTCAAATTTAAACGTGAGAACTTTGGTTACAAGATAGAACACCCTATACAATTTCTCTCTGATGAAAATGGAAATTTATTAGCAACATTTATACCTGTAGAAAGTGTTCTTTCTTTTTCAATAGGGATTGATTCTTCAACTCTTTTCAATAATGAAGAATTATTTTTAAATTCATTTAATTTCTATTTTGGTTCTACTGTTAATTTAATAAAAAGTCAAATTGCACCTCCTGCAATGGGGGAATCAAATTATATCGGAATTGGAAATTGTACATTTTTTAATTTTGGATCTTTAGTTACCTACAAACCACCTACAATACAAAAGCAAAATTCTAAATTGATGTTTGCATTGGGTACAAAAACCGTTGTTGGGAATAATATGCACTATGTTAATGAGAGTCAAGATGATCCATTACCACAATATACATCTATTGGGTTCTCTTCAGATTATTCAGCTTTTGGAATTCACCCTTATTTTAAAGAGACACGTGAGAAATACCACATTTATAGTAGTATTGATTTTAGAAAATATAGTATAGACAGGTTAGTAATTGGCAGTGGAATCGAATTAGGTTATTTAGATTTATTATCATACAGATTAGGCTATACATTCTATTCGGATAGTAAAACTTATGGTGTATCACATTCATTGGGTCTTAATGTTATTCTAAATAGTGGTTTCGGGTTTAGTACTAATTATTTAACTATGTTAGGTGACAATGAATTAGGATATAAAGACAGACTGGATTTTTCGTTAAAATATGTTTTTTAAGGTTCTAATAGAATGTGTTATGAAAGTAGAATTATTGCCACTAACAAGTGTGTTCTGCGGTTCAGTCTCGTGGTTTGTTTCGTCTGATCCGGCAGGCTCTAACCATAAAATTTTAATAAAATTAACAGGAGTTTAATTATGAAAAGCACAAAATTATTATTGTTAATATCGATTCTATTTTCCGTTCAATTATTATCTGTTGAAGTGGATTCACTATTTCTGGGGAATGTTGGTCAATACCGAACATTATATCTAAAGAACGATAACATTTTTTATGGAGAGATACTGAAGATCAATGAAGATGGTTCGGTTCAGATCGATACAAAAGAGGGAATACTTACAATTCCGTGCAGTGAGATTCTGGAAGAGACGTTGAAAGTGAAGAAGAATAACGGTACAACCTATTCCGGTAAGCTGCTTGGAGAAGATGAAGTATTCATCGACATCGAAACCGATTATGGTAATGTAACGGTGAACAAAGGTGATATTAAAGATCTGAAGCGTTTCTTCGGTGGTAAACGAGAAAAGGTGATTCAGCAAAAGATATTCTTCGCCGGAGAAGAACAGATCACGGATCTGTTTGGCGATCCAACTGCTTTTGTTTTACCGCCCTACGCTTTTTATATCTCCGGATTCTCGATGGGATACGGATTTTCCAACAGATTTCATCTGTATTCCAAGATAACAAATAATTTGAATGAAGACTTGAACTTATCCTGCCGCTATATCCTGTTCAAAAAGAATATTGGTGCAAAGAAAGTGCATTTTGCTACTCAGGTTAAGATTTTTTCTAACCATGATATGAATAAAGAATATGGAAAATATTATGATGAATGTGATATTGACGGATCATCTGATGATGATGTTATGGATGAACTTTATGGGAAAGATAACCGTCAATTTTATTGGGAAGCTTCTTTTATTTACAGCTTCCGAAATCCATTAAAATCGGGTAGAGGAAATTGGGGATTTCATACCGGTGTCACAATAGACCAACTTTTATTTGAAAAACCGGTTACACAATCTGAGTATTCGGATAATTTAGAAGGTGGTTTTTCCGATTCTCAATTCCATTCATATAGAGTCTATGCCGGCTTCGATTATGACCTGAGCAAAAGAATAAAGTTCATAAGTCTGGTCTTTTATGATCCGGGAAACCGTTACCAAACGCTTGGGGAATCAATAGCAAATTATTTTACGAATAGTTTTGTACAGGATGGTCATGTCGGTGAGAGAAAACCTCTCGATTTTGATTTCGGTATTACCTTTACACCTAACGAAACCTTACGAATCGGCTTCCATTTCCAAAATCCGTTCCTAACAGTATATTGGAAGTTCCTGGATTATTGAATAAACCTTGCGAATGGTCGAGTTAGCGAGAACCTTCGCAATGGTTGGATTAAAAAACCGTTCCAAAGATTTTCAACCGTTTGGAAGGTTACGTTAATGCAATCTTTTTTCCCTGCAATTTTGAAACTGCTTCCTCAAATTCAACTCGAAGAGATTCCATCAATTCTTTCACAGAAACTATCTGCTTGATCCTATAAGCATTGGCGCCTGCAAAACTGAAGCCATTGGTTAAATTTCCTATCTTTGCCTTCATTAATGCGTCTGCAATACAATATAATGATTCTTTCATGTTGCATGTCTTCAAGCATTTCCAAGGACAATTGAACGGCATCTTAATCCCTGATGTTACATCTTTTAAGAATTTATTGATTATTGCTCTTCCGGGCAGTCCAACCGGACTTTTGATAATTCCAATATCTTCTATGTTACAATTCACAAACTGCTCTTTAAATTTGATATTTGCATCGCATTCATGTGTTGCCACAAAACGCGTTCCCATTTGCACTCCTGCAGTTCCCATCTCAAGGAATTTATGAATATCCTCTCCATCGAAGATCCCGCCGGCAGCAATAACCGGAATATCTTTGCTAAAACGTTGTTTGAAAGGCTCAATAATTTTGATAACATCCGGTATTATATTTTCCAGTGCATAATGCGGGTCGTTTATCTGTTGTAGTTTGAAACCAAGATGACCACCCGCTTTGGGTCCTTCTACCACTACTGCATCGGGAATATAATTGTATTTCTTTTCCCAACTGCGGAAGATCAAATTTGCTGCTCGATCCGAAGATACGATTGGAACTATTTTGGTTTTTACTTCTTTTAAATATTCTAATGAAAGATTTCCCGGAATTTTAAGCGGTAATCCGGCTCCTATAAACAGGATATCGATCTTTTCTTCGATAGCTGTTTTAACAATATCGTCATAATCGGATACTGCGACCATAATATTAAGTCCGATCACACCATCTGACATTGCCTTTGCCTTACGTATTTCATTTTGCAGGGAAATCAAATTCTGCTTACGGTAATTCTTTCTGTTTGTCTGGTTCAGCAAGCCCAAACCAACCGATGATATAACACCGATCCCACCCTCATTCGCTGTTGCAGAAGCTAAACCCGACATAGAAATTCCTACTCCCATTCCACCTTGAATTATGGGAATCCGTGCAATTAATTCACCTATTTTTAATTTTGGAAACAATATTTACCTCCATAAATATTCTATTTGACCATTTTCATTTCTTTGATCGAATTATAAATATAAAAAATCTAACGGTTTGCAATGCCGTTAAAAATTACATCGAGCATATCATTACTCTCTTCCACCGGATCATAGTCTTTGGCTTCAATAAATAGAGGAAACTCTAATCCTTTAATAGCAATTGTTATCATTCGAGAGATAACAACAACATCATCAACATCGAAGCTATTCTGCTCGATTCCTTCTTTAAGTATATTTTTTAGAACTGTGTTTTCATATTCGTAGAAATCTTTTCTCGCTTCCTCTACGAATAAATAATGATCGAGATACTCATCAGTAAGAGTTGAATAAAATTTACTTAGATCCTGCAGGTGAGTCATCCTGGTGATAACATAAGCCCTAATTTTATTTTCCGGTGTATCTGCACTATTAACTGCGTCATCCAATTTCTGTTGGAAATTTACAGTATCTTTACGGATAACTTCAGCAAAGATGTCATCTTTACTTTTGAAATAATAATAGACGGAAGATTTTCCCATATGCGCTTTTTTGGCAATATCTTCCATTGTGGTTTTGAGGAAGCCATACTGCGCAAAAAGCTGTTCTGCAATTTCAATTATCCTCTTTTTTTTATCATCCATTTTCACACCCTTTAGTTC
>JAUVLU010000034.1 GCA_030600585.1 Candidatus Cloacimonadota bacterium
ACATTAATTTTTTTTGAACTATCAATTGATAATCTCAAATATTTTGCTTTCTTGCTCTTCCTAAAATGAATCTTACCAAGTATTGGATGAAAGATAAGTTTCACTTCGGTTTTCATACTATTTCAATAATTTCCCTATGATAGGTGATAATAATAAATAACCAAATATTGCACCGATTACAACGCTTGACCAAACGTTGGATGTCATCAGTCAGCTGCCACTCTTGCAGCCAATAATGCGATAATATAAATAGCCGACTGCCGCACCTAATGTGAACGTGAGTATCGTTAATAATATTTTCATTATTCTTTTGGCAATTTAGAATTTATTATATTATATTCGATCTCAGCGGTAACACGAATTAGAAATGCTCTGTTCGATTTACTTATATTGTCAGATGGTTTTAAAAAATCCATTACAAGATGATATATAAACTGCTGAGAATGGAGATGGAAATAATATTTATTAAAAGTTTTACTTTCAATTATCTTTTCTTCTTCAATAATTATATCTTTTCTTATCTCTTTTAAATGAGCATTGATCCGCCGCATAAATAATTTACAGAATTCTATTCCCTGTTTATCCTGTTGTTTTGTAATTGTATCGGAAACTTTTTTCACATCCGGTTTTATTGAACCGAGCATCTCTTGAATAAATATTTCCCGTTGTTCAGAGTTTAATTCAACCGAGCTGGAAATATCATTTCTAAGGTTCATGCAGATCATTGTCATTTCCATTAGGAATTTCTGATAATTTTCTACTCCAAACACTTCGTATGGGATATTATTCGCAGTTTTATTGTAAGCATCCATTGTCTTGATCGTTCCTAATAAATTGGAATCGAGTTCTCGCAGAAATTTCAGATTTTTATTATTTTGCGTTTTACTTATTTCAGCGTTTAAACTTATAAATATGGTTACGAGAAGAATTGTAAATACTAATTTTTTCAACATTATTTATTTCCTAATTCAAATTCTTTGTGCAAGGCTGTTATTGCCTTATTTTCATCCTGAATTTTTACAAGACATGAAATAGTCGTATAAGAATCAGTACATTCATATATTATTATATTACTATCAGTTAAAGCCTTCACGATCTTTGCCATGACACCCGGCATTCCTATCATTCCCGAACCGACCACAGAGATCTTTGAAAAACCCTTTTCGGTTTTGAATTTATAATTATTTTCATTTAATACTTTTAGCAATTTATCTTTCATGGCTTCATCAACAATAAATGATATCAGATCAGGAGTAATATCGATGAAGTCAACACTAATATTCTGCAGCGCAAGAGATTGGAAAATGCTTAATCCGGTTTTTTGGATGTTATTTTTTTGTGGAAAAATTCGAGTGTAGATTATTTTTGTTTTACTGGTTATTCCCGTTACAGGTCTGTCACTTTTTATTTCATGAATAACAGTAGCATTTTTGCTGTTGGAAGTTGAAAATAGTTTAATTGGAATTTTGTATTGTGCAGCTATTTCAACAGCATGAGGGTGGATCACATTAGCACCCTTATTAGCCATTTCCACGGCTTCGATATAACTTGCTTTCAGAATATGTCCGGCATCGGATATTTGCTGTGGATCTGCCGTTAATATACCTTCCACATCCGAATAAATTTCTATATGGTCAGCTTTTAATACAGCAGCCAAAATACTGGCAGTTGTATCGCTGCCGCCTCTACCGAATGTAGTTATTTCGCCATTCTCACTTATTCCCTGAAATCCGGTTACTATCGGCACTTTACCATTATTAATTGCATTGATCAGATTATCAGGAATTACTTTCTTTATTTTAGCATGATTATAATTTTCATCAGTAATAATGCCTGCTTGCATTCCACTAAAAGCAACTGCATCTATCTTTTTTTCTTTTAATGTCTGCACCATGACCACAGCAGATATAAGTTCCCCGCATGACATTATCATATCTTTTTCACGGGGAGATATATTTTCAAAGGTGGAAACTGCTGTTTGCAATAATGTATCTGTAGCGTAAGGATCTCCTTCCCTGCCCATTGCGGATACAACTACAACGGGGAAAAAGCCTTCTTTGATTGCAGTTGCAACATGTTCAGCAGCTTTGTTCCTGATCTCTGCATTTTGTAATGATGTGCCGCCAAACTTCTGAATTACAATTTTCAAAAGATGATCCTAAACCAGCAATTCAGCAATTTGAACTGCATTTAAAGCTGCGCCTTTACGCAGGTTATTCGCTACAATCCACATATTTATTCCATTTGGTTCGGTTAGATCTTTACGTAATCTGCCAACCATAACCTCATCATAAGTTTCACTCATAATTGCTAATGGGTATTTACTGTTATCTATATCATCAACAAGTTTTATTCCCTTTGTTTTTAGATAGATATTTTTTAATTTATTGATCGAGATATATTTTTGGGTTTCGATATAAACTGATTCGGAATGACCATAGAAAACAGGAACACGAGCAGCAGTTGCAGTTATTTTGATTTTATTATTTCCGAAAATCTTCTTAGTCTCATGAATAAGTTTCATCTCTTCTTTCGTAAAACCATTATCTTCAAATACATCGATATGCGGCAGAATATTAAAGGCAATCTGGTGCGGATATACTTTACGAGTTGGTTTTTTATTATTCAATATTTGAGATGATTGTTCTGTCAATTCGTTTATAGCATCTTTACCGGTACCTGATACAGATTGATATGTTGATACGATTATTCTGTTTATGCCAACTTCATCCAATATAGGTTTAAGAGCAACCACCATTTGAATTGTAGAGCAGTTTGGATTTGCAATAATTCCATTGTGTTTTTTTATATCATGAGAATTTACTTCCGGTACAATGAGAGGTACGTGTGAATTCATTCTAAAGGCACTGCTGTTATCTATAACTATAGTATTATTCTTAGCAACTATCGGAATATATTTCCGGCTAACTGCACTTCCTGCACTGAACAAAGCAATATCAATATCTTCAAAACTTTTATCATTCAGTTCATGAACAGTAAGTTCTTTTTTCTTGTAGAAGATAGTTTCACCGGCTGATCGTTTCGAAGCTAAAAGAACAAGATCCTTAATCGGGAATCCACGTTCTTCCAAAATCTTGACCATCTCTCTACCTACGGCTCCGGTGGCACCTACTACAGCTACATTGAATTCACTCACAATTTACTCCTGCAATTTCCAAAAAAAGGAGAAGCCATCCGACTTCTCCTGATTACATTCTTACACATCTATTTCATTTCAGATTTAATTACTTCAGCCAAACGCTTTACACCAATTTCATTCTGCTCTTTAGAGGCATATGAGAAATTTATCCGCATTGTGTTCCTGCCTTTGCCATTACAATAGAAGGCGTGACCAACAACAAAGGCGACCTTCTTCTTAATTGCTTTTTCAAAGAGAATTTCTGAATCCATATATTCGGGTAAAGTAATAAATAGGAATAATCCGCCTTCCGGCTTTGTCCATGTAACACCTTCGGGCATATACTTTTCAAAAGCTCTCATCATGATCTCTTTCTTCTCTTTATAAAGTTTGATTGTTTTATTAAGGTTTTTTTCAAAGTAACCTTTTTCCATATACTTTGCAGCTATTTTTTGTACAAAAGGTGATGTGCAGAGATCTGTTGCCTGTTTAGCTTTAACAAATTTATCGATGATCTCGGGATGCGCAATTACCCATCCGATCCTGAAACCGGGAACAAATATCTTGGAGAAAGTTCCAAAATTGATAACATGACCTTTGCCTTCTAAAGTATATAAACTTTCCTGATGCTCGCCTTCAAATCTGATCTCTTTGTAAGGGCTGTCTTCAATGATGAGGACATCATATTTTCTGGCGATTTCGATGATCTCTTTTCTTCTTTTTTCCGGCATTGTTACACCGGCAGGATTTTGGAAATCGGGAATAATGTAGATGAATTTTGGAAGATCATTTGCAGCATTAAGCTTTGCAAGTTTTACCTCCAGATCATCAGAACGCATTCCGCTTTCATCAAATTCAATTCCAATCAGTTCAGCACCATAAGCATTGAATGCTTGTAATCCGCCTAAGTAAGACGGCAGACCGCAGAGAACTTTATCTCCCCTATTGATAAATATCTTGGCAAGAAGATCGAGCCCCTGTTGAGAAGCTGTAGTTATTATGATATTTTCTAATGCAATATCAAAACCCATCTTTTTATAAAGCTCTATGATCATTTCACGTAATTTGTCATCTCCTTCAGTTGAGCCGTATTGCAATGCTTTCTTTCCATCTTCACGCAATACTTCGGTTGTGATATCCACAAGTTCTTCGATGGGGAATGTTTCAGGTGCCGGTAAACCTCCTGCAAATGAAATAATTTCAGGATTCTTTGTAAGCTTTAGAAGTTCACGTATTGCAGATTTCTTCATCCCTTTGGCAGCATCAGAAAGAATGTTTTGTAAATTACTCACCATTTTAATACTCCTTTATTTTTTATTTATATATTTTAATAATTTATAATCTTCAATTTGTTTTTTTATTCCAGCTAATAATTGTCCACTGATTTTTAATTTAAGTGTCTGCAAATTTGTTCTTTCATTATATTTACTTTCAATTATTTCTGCATTTTTGTGTAGGAACGACATCAAGTTCTGCATATCTGCAGGAACTTCCAGAGTGATAACTTTTTTATATCTCTGCACAAATTCTTCGATCTTCTCGTGTAATTCATCAATTCCTTCACCTGTTTTTGCGGAGATAAAAACACTATCGGGATATTTATTCATCAGTTTTTTCTTTATGAATAAATAATGATTTCCACTCATTTTATCTGTTTTATTAAACACGATGAATATATTTTTATGCTCTACTTCAATCTCTTCCAGAACTCCTTCAACTGCCTGCATCAGTTCGAGCAGATTTGAATATGATACATCGACGACATGCAGAAGTAGATCAGCTTCCAGAACTTCCAATAAAGTAGAATGAAAAGATGAAACAAGTCTGTGAGGAAGTTTGCGGATAAATCCGATCGTATCTGTAATCACGAGTTTTTCTTTTGATTCGGTTTCAATTGCTCGCGTTTTGGAATCCAGAGTTGCAAAAAGCTGATCAGCAGTATAACGGTTCTCACTGGTTAGTTTATTGAATAATGTAGATTTGCCGGCATTTGTATATCCAACCAGCGCAATGGAAGTTATATTTTTTCTCTTATTTCTTTTAGTTAAAGAAACCTGTTCAATGTTTTTAATTTTTTTCTTGAGGATGGTTGTTTTCTTACGGATCTCACGTCTATCAACTTCTATTTGTGTTTCTCCCGGACCGCGAAATCCGATACCACCCTGAATTCTGGAAAGATGCTTCCATTTTCTTTTCAGCTTTGTATATGCATATTCCAATTGAGCAAGTTCTACCTGTAATTTTGCTTGTTTGGTTTGAGCGTGATTAGCAAAAATATCCAGAATAATCTCGGTTCTATCAACCACATTACAGCCGGAAACATCTGAAATATTACGCGATTGAGAAGGAGAAAGATTGTTATTGAAAATAAGTGTATTAACCTTTGAAGAGGTGGCTGCATGTTTAATTTCCTGCAGTTTTCCTTTCCCTACATAAGTCGATGTATTCGGTCTATTTAATGCTTGTGAAAATGTATTTATAACTTCGCAACCGGCAGTATCAGATAACTGATAGAGTTCTTCCATAGATTGGTTAAAATGCTTTGTGGTTTCATCACCCCAGACAACACCAACCAAAAACACTCTTTCTTTTTTATTCATATTTTACAGGAAACAAGCAATAAGAATTTTTCAAATTCCCATCGCATCCCTTTTGATATTTTATCCTTCGTAAACTAAAACTTTTTTATTATTCTTACGCCAGGCAAGATATTCTTCTTTAACTTCCATTCTCCACAAAGTTTCTTTATTTTCATTTTCAAAAGTTAGAATATTCAAATAATGCATTCTATCATCTTTACCCCTGAAACTTTTCTGCGGCAATTCTACTTTAATGTCTCCATCTTTGTTCAGGATTGTCACTTCATTTATATATACATCTGGAATGATCTCTATAACCGCACGTGCTTCCACAATTCCTGAACTAACATCTTTAAATCTTATTTTCATCTTTTCTCCTATACTATCTGACCAATATCTTTTAATAATTTTCTAAACCATTCTGTCTTGATGTCAAAAGGCTTTCCACCCTTGATCCTGTCAAATTCTATACACTGCATTTTATTATTGTGATCTTCATCGAGACCTATAACTCCGCTTATTTTATTCAAAGCATTCTCAACAGCCATATCAGCAGTTTGAATGATCAGATCAAGATCCTCTTTTGCCGGTGCGGCAGAACGGGCAAAATAACCGCTTTTCTGAACCAGAACTTTTTCTGCTTTTAGCATTTTGGCAAACCTTTTTGCAAACCATTGTCCGGGATTTATCTCATCAAGACGAACATGACCAAATGCATCGCGCGGCACCTTTTCTCCGCTGTCCTCTATTTCTTCTACAATACTTCTCAGTCCGGCTCCCTCACTGATGAAAATATTCACTCCATCTTTTTCATCCATAATTCGGTTCAATCTTTCAGCTTCATGTTTTATATCCAATTCCAATTCGGGAATGTAAACAGCGTCGATATCCCATCTGTTCTTTGTAAGTAATATATCAGGTAGGAACGTTTTGTCATCCAGTCTTTTCCGGTATTCACGGGCTGTTGCAGCAGTAAGCCATCCACAGTTTCTTCCCATAACTTCATGAATGATCAACTGACGTGAACTTGTAGTATTCTCATTTGCTACATTCTCAAAAAAAGTTGCACCCTGATGCGCAGCAGTTAAAGCACCAAGAGTCCGGCAGATCGGGTAAACATCGTTATCAACAGTTTTGGGTAATCCAATCACAGTCAGATCATATTTATTTTTTTTTAGGAATTCCGACAGTTTTGCTGCCATTGTATTTGTATCATCTCCACCAATTGTGTGAAGTATGGAAACTCCGTCTTTCTCCAATTGTTTTGCCGCAACTTCAATTGGATTTTCGCCTTCTTTGATGTAGCCTTTTTTCAAGCAGTCCTTAGTATTGGTTAGTTTTACACGGCTATTGCCCAACACACTTCCACCATATTGATAAAGCAATTTTGCATTCTTACGAACCTGAGGTGTAATCGTTATTGAACACCCTGTTAGTAATCCTTTATAACCATGCAGATAACCTATGATATCAGCTTCCGGTATTACCTGAGAATATTTCTCGATCAACCTTCCAATTGAAGCAGAAAGACAGGGAGCGATTCCTCCAGAAGTAAGGATCGCAATTTTATGCTGTGACATAAATCCTCCAGATTTTTTATTGAAATTAGTTTCTAAAAAACGGATTTATATGACAAGGATTTTTTTTAATCATCTGGTTACCAAACAAATATTCTGGTTATCAATCCCCTGATTGATTAGGATAAAAAAATGCTCACGGATACACACTGATAAACACGGATAGAAGAGAAAATATGTAAAACGATTGCCCCGATCGTTCAAACACATTCAAGGTTTATAAGCCGCAGGCTTACAAGTCCGCCGGTTTTCTTGGAAGAGTGAGCGAGATACATCACAAACAAAAAAGGGACAGCACAATTTGCTATCCCTACAGTAATTCTTCATGCTCTTTTAATGCGTATATTATACAAATTACACACCCCGCAGCTAAAGCTGCACCCCTCTCCAAGAGGGGATTTATTGTTACTTCACCATTAACATTTTCATGATCTTTGTATAACTTTCTGTTTGTAATTTGTAGAAATACACACCTGAGCTATAATTTCCGGCATCCCATGAAAAATTATGACTACCTGCTCCAAATTCATCTTCTACAATAAGCTGTCTTTTAATATTGTAAACTGTGAGAATTCCGGTTTCATGCTCTTTTATGTTAAATGAGATGAGTGTGCTGGGATTAAATGGATTTGGGAAATTCTGATGCAGTCCGGTTACTATGGGAATTTCAGGAATGTTATTTCCTTCTGAAGGAATGGTTAATGAAACCGGACCATAATTTTCGGTTTCTCCGGAATAATCAACACTTTCAATCCAGTACCAATAAGTAGTATTTTCTATCACACCGTTTTCATCTACATAAATGTAATCTGTTGGTTCTGTTGATGTTCCGGCTCCAATGATAATATCACCGTCATTCACTAAAATAGCCTGCCCTATATTCTGGGAGATAGAACGATAGATGTTCCAGCAACTATTATTGGTTTCAGATTGAGTTGTCCAATAAAGAGTTGGTGTACTGTTAATAAATTGGGCTGTGAAGGATGAGAGAGTTACAGGTAATATTATATTTCCACTTGTCTGTCCACTATTTATTGTTCCTGGAGTTGCATCAGCCAAAATCCAACTTGAACCATTATCTCCGAGAACATTATCTGGAGCTTGTAAACTAGTATCAGATGCATTATCATTCAATGTTGAATGTAAATAATTATTAGCAGTAGTTGTGCCACTTTGTGTTAATCCAATAGTAATGAAGTTAGTAGTGGGACTACCCCATGCAACAGCATCAAGAATATTTCCTGAATCATCTTTTAAAACTAAAAAATCTCCAGGACCATTTTGAGGATTAAAAGTATCCACTTGATCATAATTCGCTACAGAAGTATTATATGATAAGACAAAAAAACCTATTGAATTACCTTCACTATCAGTAATACCATCATCCGGAATACTAAAAGAAGAAATTGTTCTTGTCCACTGATATGTAGTTGTTTGATTATAATGTAATATTTCAAAATTCGTTATATCAGTCCCAGCTGGACCAATTAATTCTACAAAACAAATGTCATCAACACCTTCATCATCTGCTCGAATTTCATTAATGTAAATTTTATAAGCATTTTGTCCAAACACCAAACTCGTTAAAAATAAAAAACCTAAAATAAGCAAAATCGTTTTTTTCATACGTTCCTCCAATTAAATTTTTAAAAGTTTTTTCATTTGTACAAAGCAGTTTAAATTTTTGTACTGATTTTAAAAAGCATTTCTGTGATTTATTGTCAAATACTTTATTTTTTTTATAAATTATATTTACAATTTAAGAAGGGAACAAAAAATGCATTTATAATTTTGATAAATAAAGAATAGAAATTCAGGAGGAATTTTGAAAAGAACAATAATTTTACTCATTATGGTAATTGCAATTACCGCCGTTTCTGCAAATGAATTGCTGCAGACAACACTCGATAACGGCATGCAGATAGTTGTGAAAGAAAACAGGTTAAATGAATCAATCGGTTTCTATTGTTTCGTGAAGACAGGCTCTGTGAATGAAGGTAAATACCTCGGTGCAGGGATTTCCCATTACCTTGAGCATATTGTATCCAGCGGCACAACCACATTTCATACGGAAGACGAATATAACGAGATGGGCAAAGAGATGGGTGCAATTGTGAATGCTTATACAAGTTCGGATGTTACCGCATTTTACATAACTGTAGATAAACCTTATAAAGATATGGCGCTGCAAAATCTTTCCGAGCAAATGCAATCTTGCGTTTGTGATTCTTTTGAAGTATCACGGGAACGAGAAGTTATCCTCAAAGAGATCGTAATGCGATCCACTCCCCCGCATTCAAAAGTATATCAGAGACATAACGAACTGATCTATCCAAATTCCAATAAACGCTATCCTGTTATAGGTTATACGGATCTATATAAAACCATCAGCAGAGATGAACTGCAGGATTATTATAAAGCAAGATACGCACCCAATAACATGATCTTTGTTGCAGTTGGGAATTTTGAAGCTGATGAAATGTTGGAAGAGATCGTTAATGCTTTTAAGGATTTCCCCAGAAGACAATTGGAACCTGTTTATCAACCGATTCAACATCAGCGTGAAGGCTCTATTGAATATATTGAAGAATTTGGAATTGAAACACCTTCTGTTTACATTTCAACAATTTTATCTGCCAATGATTACCATGATGCAACCGCTCTCAATACAGCTCTTGATATACTTTTTTCCAAAAGGCAGTCACCAATCCGTTATAAACTTGTTGAAGAATTACAATTAGTGAACAGCAGGGGATTCTATGCTTATGCTTATGGTGCTCCCAACTCTCCTGAGGGTGAGATCACTATTAAATTCGAACCAAAAAATTCAGCAGATATAGACCGCATAATTTCCATAATTGATGAAGAAATAGAAAAATACAGTCAGTCCGGCATTACCGAAGATGATCTTAAGAATTATATTAATAGAGTAAAAGCTAATAAATTGCTTCGAACACCCGGCGTATCATCTGATGCCAATAATATCGGATGGACAATGATGAGTTTTAATTTACCCGATCATTACCCAACTGAAATCCGTATCCTGGAATCTTTAACAACTGAGGAGCTTGCCTTCCAATTAAGAAAGCACATAATTCCTAAAAACAGGATCATCTTTAAAGCAGTACCAAAAGGTGATAAAGCAATATTGGAAAATAAGGATATTGCATCTATCGAAAAGACAGAGATCGAGAAAATTCAGATTGATGACAATTTAATTCTTCTTCATAAAATGAATACTGAGAAACCGCTTATTAAAGCAGTGATCCATCTACCGATATCTACAAATTATGAAACAATTGAAAATTCCGGAGCCCTCTCTTTTATGACCGATCTTATGTTTCGTGGTTCCAAAAAATTTAGTTCACTGGAAATTACAGAATGGAAAGAAGATCATGCGATTTCCTTTAGTACTAATTGTTCAACAAATGGAATTACTATAGAGTTCAAATGTCTTAAAGCTGACTATAATAAATTGGAAGAGATGCTGTTCGATGCCTTTAAGAATCCAAGTTTTGATGATAGAGAACTTGCACTGGCAAAAGAGGAAGTTAATGCAAACTACAAACGCTCCAAAAGTCAGGCTACAACAGCGCATAAAGATCATGTTAACTCAGTATTATATGAAGATTCTCGCGCAGGACTTTCCAATGGAAATAAAAAGGATATTATCCTTTCTCTAACTAAAAAAGAACTTCAGGAATTACATAAAAATTATTTCAATTCGGAAAAAATCATTGTAACTTTATTTGGTGATATTACTAAAGAAGAAGCTGCAGAGATGGCAAAAGATATTAAGAAAAATATGTCGGATAAAAAAATTAAAGCAGAAAAGAGCTTTACTGAAATTCCCAACCAAAATGGAATTTTTCTCAATAAATATGAATTCGAGCAGGTGAATATTGATATTTACTGTCCTGCGCCGCCACTTTCTACAGAAGATTATAATGTGATGACATTGATAAATGAGATTCTTAATGGGTCACGCGGCAGACTCTACAGGGCAGTACGCGGGACAAATAATCTTGCTTATTATGCTTCCCCGCGATTTCATTCTTCCGAAAATTTTGGTTATTTCAAACTGAGCAGTCAGACTTCCATAGATAAGAAAGATGAACTCATTGATGTAATGGTGAACGAGCTTACAAAACTGATGACGGAAGATGTTCCTATAGATGAACTTAACAGCGCAATTGACGAGAATGAGAAGATACTTCGTGCCGTGTTGAATGAGAATTCTCTTCCCTATTACATCACATATTTTGAAGCATTGGGATTGGGTTATGATTACATTAATAGAATTTCTGAAATT
Source organism: Candidatus Cloacimonadota bacterium (assembly GCA_030600585.1). Classification (GTDB taxonomy): domain Bacteria; phylum Cloacimonadota; class Cloacimonadia; order Cloacimonadales; family TCS61; genus Tenebribacter. The sequence goes on from JAUVLU010000034.1 coordinate 11,608, forward strand.
CATAAGAAGATAACTCCTGCTCAGATCAAAGAGGCTGCAAATAAATATTTTAAAGATCAAGCCGTTATCATATCCGAACCTGATGAAAATGTTGAATTGATGGTTGAATAGAATGACAATCTGGTATCCAAGCTGGAGCTTGGATACCAGATTTTTGTTGTCATTCCTCCCGATTAATCGGGAATCGGGAATCTATGATAATGATCATGGGTTAGTCTTATGGATCCCCGCTTTCGCGAGGATGACAAAATTGTCTTCATAAGGGAGAATAGAAGGGGGTTTGAGGTTTATGGATAACTTAGCAGAATTCGATTTCAAATATAAATCGCCCATTGTTTGTACAGCAATTCATAACGGTCATGATATTTCATTGGAAGTGCTGAAGAACCTTGCTGTCACCGAAGATATTCGTTTGATGGAAGAAGACCCCTACACCGAACGATTCACGGAATTTTCTTCTAATACAATAATAGGTAGAGCCAGCCGCTTTGAAGTTGATTTGAATCGATCTATAGAAAAATGCATTTATCAAAAACCGGAAGATGCTTGGGGTATTCAAACCCGGAAAGAATCTCCATCTGATCTGACAATTTCTCAAAGTTTAAAAAAATATCGCGAATTTTATTCTTCAGCTAAAAGTCATTTTGCAAAATTGGAAAAAAAGTTTGGAAGATTTTTCGTATATGATATTCACTCCTACAACCATAACAGAATGGGTTCTGAAGCAGACTTTGATGATCCTAAATTAAATCCTGAGATCATTATCGGAACCAATAATATGCCTGAAAAGTGGTTTCCATTAGTAGATGAAATTCAACATAAGCTTACATCTTTCGATTATTTCGGCAGATCTCTTGATGCAAGAATAAACGTGAAATTCCCCGGTGGACATTTCTCACGCTGGATCCATAATAATTTCCCCGATTCAGCCTGCTGTATTGCAATTGAATTTAAGAAGATCTGGATGAATGAATGGACGGGTGATGTTTATGAAGATAAACTGAATAAATTGATAGAAGCACTTAATTCTACTTTTACTCTAATTGAATTGGAAATTACAAAATAAAAGAATCCTGGCAGCCAACTTATCCCATAACACCTTCGGCGCATAGGACAAGTTTCAATTAAGACTTGGCACAAGCCAAAGGTTTTGTGCTAAGTCGTTTCCCGTGCGTTTACATTCCATTCCCAGCCGTAAACGACTGGGCTATTTTTTGGTTATCATTCATTCATCATCCATAAATAGCCTGCGCCTTCAGGCGTAGGGATAATGACAACCCACACATCACCATGGCGTTTACGCCGAGTGTTGGAAACCAAAAACATTCGGATGTCCTGCGTACAATCAGAAGTTGGCAGTCAACTTATCCCATAACACCTTCGGCGCATAGGACAAGTTTCTGCTAAGTCGTACAGAATTTTCAACCGTTCGGAAGGTTCTACGACCGTTCCGAAAGTTTAAAATATTTAATAAAACCAGAAAGGTTTTATCTTTATATTTCTTTATGGTAAAATCTATTTTATCATTTCCAGAACTTTATTTGCATTTTCGATAAATGCGTGAAGTTCCTTTCCGGTAAATCTTTTTTGTTCCAACATAGCAAGATCATGAATGTGATTTGTAAGAAGCTTAACTTTATTCTTTTCACCTTTTTTATTGAGCTGCAGAATTTTCTTGATGGTTTTATTCTCAGGATTAACGATGAGAGTATGATTCTTAAGCATATCCATGCCGCCATCAGGCTGATTCATCATATTCATTTCCTGGAATCTTCGCATGAATTCATTAAAAACTATCATTGCCGGAATATCTTTAGATTTAAGATGTTTCGTTTCTGTTTTAATCTCGATAAATGCTTTCTGCACGATTTCGTTAAATGCTTCATCTCCCAGTTCTTCTTTTACAGAAGTTGTTATCTCGTAAGGTTTAATTTTTGTATTATCATCTTTTGTGGTGATGAATGGAGTTAGAACTGTGGCTGCTTTTGGATGCTTTTTAAGAAATGCTGCATAATCATCCTTGCTGAAACTCGCTTCGATATTCTCATTTAAAGCATTATTGAAGATCATCTCGATATTGCCGGATTCTTCGTTCTTCGCATCTTCTTTTTTATCGATCAGGTTTTCATTGATCTCAGAATCTATACGGACAAATGTAACATCATTATTTTTCATTTCAAGATGTTGGTAAATGTGATTATCTAAAACCGAATTAGAATAGATAACACCTATTCCCTGCTCTTTCATCAGCTTTAAATACGAAACCTGAGTATCTTCACTTTGAGCGTAATAAACTTTCTGAGGTTTATCATCAGATTTATTTCTGGTTTTGTATTCCTCGATCGTTACATAATCATCGTCAGTAGTTTTAAAGATCAATTGATCTTTTATTGCATCTGCAAATTTCTCATCCGTAAGAACACCATATTTGATGAACTGGTTAATATCTTCCCAGAATCCTTCATATTTTTTTCTATCGGATTTAAAGATATCTTTCAGGCTGTCAGCCACTTTTTTAATTATGAATTTAGAGATTTTTTGAACTTGCTGATCCTGTTGCAAAAAACTTCTGGAAACATTTAAAGGTATATCGGGAATATCTATTCCACCTTTAAGAAGCAGTAAAAATTCAGGGATTATTCCTTTAAGATCATCCGCCACAAATACATTATTACAGAATAATTTAACCTTTCCTGTATTCAGCTCGATCTGATTCTTGATTTTTGGAAAATAGAGAATTCCTTTTAAATTAAATGGAAAATCAACGTTAAGATGTATCCAAAAAAGCGGATCATTATAATCATGAAATAATTTTTTGTAAAATTCTTTGTATTCTTCATCAGTCACATCTTTAGGATTTCGCAGCCATAATGCTTCATTTTGATTTACCTGTTCCTTCTCTTTATTCAAATATATTGGGAACGGCATGAAATTACTGTATTTTTCAATTAATTCTTTTATTTTATTTTCTTCAAGATATTGAACGTTATCTTTATTCAAATGAACAGTTACGGTCGTTCCGATACTTTCTCTTTTCCCTTCTGATGCAGTATATTCAGTTTCTCCTTCACATTCCCAATAAGCCGATTTTGTTCCTTTTTTGTAGGAAAGAGAATCTATTGTAACCTTTTTGGCAACCATGAAACTGGAATAAAATCCTAATCCAAAATGCCCGATAATTGTAGATTGTTTATCCTTAAATTTTTCAATGAAATCTTCCGCACCGGAAAATGCGATCTGGTTAATATATTTTTTTATCTCCGTCGCTGTCATGCCGATACCGTTATCTATCACCTGAATTGTCTTTTTCTTTTTATTGATCTTTATCTCGATTTTAAGATCATCTTTAAGATCGCTATCTATCGCTTTACGCTTATTCATTGCATCTACAGAGTTTGATATTAACTCCCGCAGGAAAATATCATGTTCCGAGTACAACCATTTTTTAATTATTGGAAAGATATTTTCTGTATGGATCGATAACTTTCCTGTATTCTTTTCTGCCATTTCTATCTCCTTTTTATCTTTTTAATTTCTGAGATAATTTAAATAGAGTCGATTATTTGTCAAATAAAATTAGCACTCCTATTTTAGGAGTGCTATAAAATGTTTGATCTTACTTCTTAATTCATTGTTACGATCTTAACGTTTTCTTCGTTATCGGTTTCCATAAAAGAGACCTTGATGATCTCTTCGCTGGAAGTTGGAACCGATCTTCCAATATAATCCGCATGAATTGGAAGTTCTTTATGACCTCTATCGATAAGTACACAAAGCTGGATCTCTTTTGGTCTTCCGATACCCAGAACTGCATCGATTGCAGCTCGAACAGTTCTACCTGTATAAAGCACATCATCGATGAGAATGATCTTGGCATTTTCAACTTCAAAATCAATATGAGTACCGTTATGAACAGGATTTTCAGCAACTTTAGATAGATCATCTCTATAAAGTGAAATATCAATTATTCCCGTTTTCACATCTAGATTTTCTATCTCATTTAGATATTTGGAGAGCCTATCTGCCATTGGAACTCCCCTGCTTTTAATGCCGACAAGATAAACATTTTCCATCGATTTATTATATTCAACGATCTCCAGTGCTAATCTTCGCATTGAGCGTTCGATAGCTTTTACATCCATAATTTTACTTTTTGTTTTCATAAATTCCTCTGTCTTTTAATTTTTTAAATTTCAATTTGTATGAAACACCATTTTCTTTTATTATTTCAACTTCCGCAGAAAGTTGTATGATCAATATTCTAATAAGCTCCATCCCGGTTGATTCGGGGTTTTTATAATCGATTCCGACAGGCAGGTCTGCACCGTTATTACTGATTTCAAGATGGAAATAATCATTATCATCTTTTTCCATATTAATTATTATTTCACCCTTCCTGTTATCTGCAAAACCATGCTTGATCGCATTTGTAACTATTTCGTTGATAAGCAGACCGCAAGGAATAGCTGTATTGATATTTAAATTAATGTCCTCAATATTGATAACAGGTTTGATATTTGTAGTTTTAATATTATAAGCTCCAAAAAGGTTATCTATCAATGATCTGATATAATGATGAAAATCGACAAGCGCAAAGTCATCAGATAAATATAATTGTTCCTGAACCAATGACATTGAAATAATCCTGTTCTGTGTATCTGTAAACAGTTTAATGGATTCTTCATTTTTAGAAGATCTGGACTGAATATTGAGAATACTTGAGATGATCTGAAGATTGTTTTTTACCCTGTGTTGGATTTCCTTGAGCATAACATCTTTTTCCTGAAGCGATGATTTCAATTTATTACCGGTTTCTTTTCTAACTTTTATCTCTTTTCTGAGATTCTCATTTGTTTGAACAAGTTCAGAAGTTCTAAGTGCTACTTTATCTTCCAATTCTTCATTCGTTTCTGCAAGTAGTTTATTTAACTTTTTCTTTTTATCGATATTATAAAATAAGAGAATAGCGATCATGATCAGAAATAATACTAATAAAAATAAGGTAATCCTCCAAAATTTGATTTTTTCTAACTGGAGTTTATAAATTTGATTATCCTTTACTAATAATTCTTTTTCACGCAATGTTTTTTCAATTGTGAAATTTGTTTGATATTGTGCAATTTTTTCACTGGTTTCTTCATTGAAAAGTGTATCTTTGATATTTGTGTAACAGTTATTATATCGATATGCATTTTTATAATCATTGATCTCAAAATAATATTGTGACATTAGGTTGTAAACATCCTTAATGATATCACGCGCCTTGATCTTTTTTGCAATTTCTAAGCTTTTCTGTAGATAGAATTCAACTTGTTTATAATCATGCTTCTTAAGGAATAGATCGCCAAGGTTTTTAGAAGTATTGGCATATCCATAAGAATCACCTACTTTTTTCTTTAGTTCAAGTGCCTTCTGATAATTATATAGTGCCTGATCTATCTTTCCTTCTTCCTCGTAAACAATCGCAATATTATTTAGGCTTGCAGCAATTCTTTTTTCATCTTTATTGTCTTGATTAATTTTTAGAGCTTCCGAAAGATATTTTAATGCTCTATCGTAATCATTTAATTCTAAATAGATATTTCCAATATTATTCAATGCTAATTGAGTATCTCGGTTAAATTCCAATGATCTTTGATACATTTCCAAGGCTTTTTCATAATCACTTAATCGCATATAAATATTCCCGAGATTATTCAATGTAGAGTGTATCATTGGATCATCAATTTCTTCTCTAATGCTTAATGATTTGAGAAAATTATCCATTGATTCATCATACATCCCTAAACGGTAATAAACACTTCCAAGGTTATTATAAGACAATGATTGCCTTTTTATATCTTCCAGAGCAATAAAAATTCCTAATGATCGTTTATAGTAATCTAAAGCATTGGGAGAATCCCCCTTAAACCAATAAATATGACCAATATTATCATAGATATTTGCAATATTCCTGTCTGCTTTTAGATTACGATAAATATTAAGAGCTTGTTGGAAATTTTTGAGAGCTTCATCAAAATCACAGATCTTTCTGAAATAGTGACCCATATTATTTAGTGCATCTGCTTCACCATTTTTATCATTTTTCTTCTTTGCAAGTTCATAAGCCTGAGTTGCACAATCATAACTGACCTCAGGATTTACCCGTCTATATCGTGACGAAAGTTCGTTTAGTACAGCTGCTCGCTCTTTCCCATTAACCTTGTTCAGAACAGCTTCCAGGCTATCTATTTTTGTTATCGAGATCAGTTTTGTAGACAGAATTATCAATAATAAAAATATAAAATATTTCTTATTGTACAAAATTCCCCCCATGAGATCAACATTTTTTCGTGAAGATGAGACTAAAGGCAACTCCATCTTTTCTTTCAATGATCAACTCAGCTTCTAATTGTTGTTTTAGAATATCAACAAGCCGCATTCCGAAAGAACTCAAATTGGTCATATCAAAATCTTTAGGCAAATCGATACCATTATTCCAAACAGTCAAATTTAATTTTCCATTATCAAGTTTATTCATTGATATTTTAATGATACCTTCCTTATTATTTGGGAAACCATATTTCAATGCATTTGTAATCAATTCATTTATTATTAATCCACAAGGTATTGCAACAGATATATTTAAGTCCACGTCATTAATATCAAGCTCATATTTTATTCTATTACCATTAATGTTTAAAGAATCAAATAAATTTTTTGTAAGTGACTCTGTATAATCCTTGAAGGATATTTTAGAAAGGTTATCAGACCTATATAATTTTTCATGTACCAGAGACATAGATTTAACTCGATGTTGACAGTTGCGGAACATTTGAACAGAGTATTCATCCTCGACATAAGATGATTGTAATTTCAACATACTTGATATGATCTGAAGGTTGTTTTTAACACGGTGATAAATTTCCTGAAGCATTACTTCTTTCTCACGCAATTGAAATTTTATCTTTTCTTCTGCCTGACGAATTTCTGTGATATCTACAAAAATACCAATCGAACCAATATAGTCATCATTATCCCACAATGAACTTGCAGTTATTGAGATAAGCCTTTTTTCTCCATCTTTGCGTATGATTTCCAATTCATATTTTGAGCTTTTACCCTTTATCCGTTTATCGGTTTCCATTTGTAATCTACTAAAATCTTCTGATGATACTAATTTCTTAAAATTCATAGTATTCATCTCTTCCTCTGTATAACCAAATATCTTTCTGGAAGCTTTATTAGTAAAAGTGATATTTTCAGATTCATCTGCTATAACCAAACCCTCTTCAATTGACTCTACCAGATGTTTATATTTCCCATCGCTTTCTCGAATTCTTTGATCTGCATTTTTACGTTCTGTAATATCGGTTGCTGTTCCCAGAACTACAACTAAACTGTCTATTGTCGTTCGACTATTATAAATTTCGACCCATCGAACATCACCTTGTTTTGTGATAATTTTAAATTCATATTTTTTGATAACATCTTCACCTTTGATACGATCAAACCCTCTTGACATAACCAGTTCTCTAAATTCCGGATGAACAATATCAAAGAATCTCATGGATAGAAGTTCGTTCTCTGAATATCCTGTGATTTTTGTAGTAGAAGGATTTACGTATGTAAATCTTCCCTCCATATTAAAAGTGTACACAGCAGCCGAGACATTCTCTGTCAGTTGTCGGAATTTATGTTCGCTCTCAAGTAATTTATCTTCTGCTTCTTTTCTAATACTGATCTCAATGATTTTTTCTCTATATAAAAAGAAAAGAAATGCCAGAACCAGTGAACCGAATATTAAACTAATTATCAAGAATGCCATTATCTTTTTCTGATAAATTTTATTTTCCTGCAATCTATTAATTTTTTCTTCTCTATTTTCTATCTCAAATTTATTTTGTAATTTTGCAATTTTCCGGCTTTTTTCTTCAGAAAAAATGGAATCATGTTTAGCATAATGTAATTCTATAAATTTAAAAGCCTGTTTATAATTGCCTATTGCAGCATAATACTCTGATAATGCTTGATAATTATCAGAGATAAGATCAGGCAAAGCCATCTCTTTAGCTAATTTCATACTTCTTTCAAGTTGATCAAAAGCTTGTTCATAACGTTCCATCAATAAAAAAGTCGAACCAAGAAGATTACAAGTATAAGCTATACCTTCGGAGTTTTCAATTTCTTCAAAAATATTAAGAGCCATAAAATTATATTCAATAGTTTTCTGATAATTTCCTTTAAATTTATAGATACTTGATAAATTATTATAGCAGTATGCTATACTATATCTATCATTGATCTTCTTCATACTTTTTAAAGAACGTTCAAGGTTATCCTGAGCTTTGTCCCACTCTTCTAAATCAATATATACTAATGCAATGTTGTGAAGAGTTGAAGCAATTTCTAATTCATTTCCCATTTCTTGTTCTTTCTTCAGTACAATATTATAATAGTGAAGTGCCTGAGTGGGATTTTTCATTTGCAAATAAATATTTCCAATATTATTCAATGCATTTGTTATGTATTTTTTGTCATTTCCAGCTTCAAAGACTTTAATTGCTCTCAAAGAAAAATCGAGAGCATTATCATAATCTGCTAATTGCGTTTTGGCAATAGCAATATTAAGCAACGATAAACCTTTTCCTTTATTATATGAGGTTGATTCAGCCAGTTCTAATGCTTTATTGTATTCTATAAGTGCTTCTTGATATTTTCCTAAATACTCATATGCAATTCCTAAATAATTTAAATAATCAACATGTTCAGTAGGAGATTCAACATACTCAAGAGCAGATTTTGCATATTCTACACTTTTACCAGGTGAAATATCGAGATATTCTGTGAAAAGCTGGATGTAAATGTCACCTTTATCTGCATTCGGTTCACTTAAAGCAGTATTCAAACTATCTATAACTGATGCAAAAACGGAAAAGTGAATTGTTATTAACATTAAAAAAAATATTATTTTCTTCATCTTAAATATTTCTCACCCTTATTATTTTTTATCGGAAAAATCTTGTACTGATAGAAGTGTCAAACAAATAATTATTTTTTAGATAAATATTCAAGTATCAACTTGGCACTTTTCTCTCCAATACCCTTAATAGTCATTAATTCTTTTATTGATGAATTTCCAATATTATCTATCGAACCAAATTTCTTTAATAGAGAGAATTTTGTCTGTTCTCCAACTCCTGAGATACTGTCGAGTTCACTCGTCAGGGTTCTTTTCTTTCTTCTTTTTCTATGGAAATTAATCGCAAATCTGTGAGCTTCATCACGGATTTTAACAAGCACCCGCAATGCAGAAGAATTGCGCGGCAAAATGATCGAGCTTTTAATGCCGGGCAAAAACACTTCCTCTATCCGTTTAGCTAAAGAGATCATTTCGATATCTTCGATTTTCATTTCTTTTAAGATGTTATATGATTTGCTGAGTTGTCCTTTGCCTCCATCAATAACTATCAGATCAGGTTTCTCATTCTCCTCGATCTTTTTCAAATATCGTCTCATTGTTTCTTCCATCGAAGCAAAATCATCCAGACCATTTACCGTTTCCATGATGAAATGCCGATAGTTTTTTTTCTTTGGTTTTCCATTTTCAAAAAACACCAGAGATGAAACAGTATCAGTGCCCTGAATTGTGGAAATATCAATACATATCATTTTTCTTGGAAGTTTTTTAAGATTTAGTTTATCTTTTAATTCCTTTATCGGGAAAATGGTTCTATTACTCTTTCTCAAATATTTTAATTTTTCTTCTTCTACAAAATTGAACGCATTTTCTTTGGCAATAGAAATTAGAGCTTTATTATCCCCTTTTTGGGGGATCATTAATTTATTCTTCAACCATTTATTTATAGTTTTAAGATCTTCGGGTTCTATTTGCAGGAATATTCGGAAAGGAAGCTCATTCAACTTAGATGAATAGTACTGCTTCAAAAATGCTTCCATGATCTGCGATAAAGTTGTTCCATCTGTGTTATCAAGCGAATAGATCTCTTTGTTCAATAGTTTGCCGGAGAGTATCTTCAGCACGGCAACTGCTGCCCTGCTCCCTTCCTGGTAAACTCCGATAACATCCCGATTTTTCTCGTCTGTGAAAAACATGTTCTTAGATCTGTTCAATTTTTGGATATTTGCTATTTTATCTCTAAATTTTGCTGCTTCCTCAAAATTATGTTTATCGGCACACTCTTTCATGCGTAATGTGAAATCACGTATCACATCCCCATTTCTGCCGTTAATAAAATGGATCAGGGCAGTTACATATTTTTTATATCCTTCAATGCTGATATTTCCGACACACGGAGCAGAACATTTTCCCAATTGGAAATTCATGCATGGCCGTTTGAATACAGGTTCTCCATCGGGGATATTTCTGGTGCACGTCCGAATTGGAAAGATCCATTCCAATATACGCATAGTTTTTTTCATAGCCTTTGTATCGGTATAAGGTCCAAAGTATTTTGAGCCGTCTTTCTTTAGTTCTCTTGTAACAAATACTTGAGGAAACGGCTCTTTAATTGTAATTTTAATAAATGGTTTTCTTCTGTCATCTTTAAGTGCAATATTATATTTCGGTTTATGTTTTTTTATTAAATTAGCTTCGAGTTCTAAAGCTTGATCTTCTATTCCGGTAAGAATATAATCCAGATCGATAATTTTACTGACCATCTCCTTAGTTTTAGGATCTGATGGAGTACCCGTAAAATATGACCGCACCCGATTCCGCAGTACTTTTGCTTTCCCAATATAAATAATATCACCTGATGCATTTTTCATAATGTAAACACCGGGAGAAACCGGTAACAAGTTTAATTTTTGTTTTATTTTTTCAGAAATTTTCTGCATAATATCTGCTACATATCCTTACTGAACTAAACATGAAAAAGTTATGATTCTTTTCCGAAAACAAAAGCAACAAACATTGTGCCTGCATTCTTTGCTAATTTTCTTTTACTCATTCTTTCCAATTCCTAATATAATATTTAATTTCTAAGGAAAGAAACGAAATTCCAAACAGGCTGTAAACAAAAAACTGATTTTAATTTGACAATAAACAAAATCACATTATTAAGGTTAATCGTTAAACAAAGGATTAACTATGAAAAATGAAAGAAAGGCGTTTGGTGTTATAACTAAAAGTTTGCTTCATTTAGACCCGTTTGATTCTTTTCTTGAAAATGCTAAAAAATACGGTCATAAAGTAGAACATTTAATAATTTCTTATGAAGATGAAATTGATCCTTCCGTATTAAGCAAATTGCAAAAGGAATGCATGGTAACAGCAGTTAAACGGGGTAATGCTCCAATACTGGATTCGTTTCTACTTGAACTCGGTTTAACAAAAGACGAAATAAGAACAATACTGGGAACTCCATATAAAGAAAAATATGGTATGGTAGCTTATGGAACCTCCCGAAATTATGTGCTTATCGCTGCATTAATGCTTGGAATTAATTACCTTATGTTTTTTGATACCGATATTTATCCAAAGATACTAACTGAATTCCATGATGGGAAGCACAATTTCATTGATATAGATTTTGTCGGCTCACATTTGAAATATTTAAGAGAGAAAGATGTCATTTCAACTACAAGCGATTACACCGGCTACTATATAATTCCCAAAATGAATTTTCCCTATTTAATGGAACTTCTTCGTGGTGTCCAAAAGGAAGACAGGTTTTATTATATTTCCAGTGTCGATACTCCGGTTACCAGAAATACTCATTCCGAGAATATTTTCGATACACAAAAATCTCTCGGTGGAAATATGGTACTGGATCTTTCTAAAATTGATATTATCCCACCTTTTTTCTCAACAACTTTGATCCTTGATAATGAGTGCTTTTTGGGTCGTGGAGAAGATACTCTATTTGGACCGGAAGTTCATGGCTTGGGAAGATGTGTGGATATTGACCTTCTCATATTTCATAATTGTTTTGGAGATTTTCCTGAAAAACCTGAAATAACCAAACAGAAAAACTTAGACCGTTTTTATTATGCCTGCATGGGTTGGATCATTAGAAATCCTTTTTTAAATTGGATAAGAAATAAATATTCGCTTGCAACAGATGAGATCAATATAGAAAAAAGATATGAATCTCTTGTAATTGGCAGTGGCTCTGCAGCAAACTACTTTAATGATGAGAGATTTATGAAATTACCGAAAGCTTTCGAGTTATCATATCAAAAACTAAATAATGATATTAAACATTATGAAAATTTAATGCTTGCCTGGAAAAAATTAAGACGATTATTGACTAAGGAGTAAATATGCGAACTAAATTTATCTTGTTATTTATTATATTTTTTTTACAATTATCTGCAACCGTTATTAATGTACCGGCAGACCAACCAACAATACAAGATGGAATTGATGTTTCTGTAAATGCTGACACCGTCCTCGTTCAACCTGGTACTTATGTGGAAAATATCAATTATAATGGAAAAAGTATTACCATTGCTTCGTTATTTTTAACGACACAAGATACGAGTTATATTTCTCAAACTATAATTGATGGAAATCAAAATGGAAGTGTTGTGACTTTTGATTGTGGTGAAGATTCTACAGCTGTTCTATTTGGTTTAATAATTCAAAATGGTTTTGGCTTTGGAGGAGGGATTTATTGCTCTCAGTCCAATCCAAGTTTGGAAAATGTAACCATAAGAAATAATACAGGTGGATTTAATACTAGTGGTAGTGGAGTTTACTGTATATATTCCAGTCCAAGCTTGAAAAATGTAACTATATACAATAATTCAACAGTTAATGTTGGAGGTGGAATGGCTTTATGCCTTAATTCCAACCCGAGTTTGGAAAATACAACTATAAGTAATAATTCAGCTGGTGCCTATGGTGGTGGAATTTGTTGTATATCAGATTCCAATCCCAGTTTAATAAATTGTATTCATTGGAATAATATCCCGCAAGAATTTTATTGCGGCTTAGGAGCAATTACAGCAATCTATTCAGATATTCAAGGAGGTTGGGAAGGAGAAGGCAATATCAATGCTGATCCATTATTTTTAGATGCAGCAAATGGAGATTATCATCTAACAGAATATTCTCCCTGCATCGATGCTGGTGATCCAAACTCACCTCTTGACCCCGATGGAACAATTGCAGATATGGGAGCTTTTTATTATGATCAAGGAACTGGTGTAGATGATGAAAACATTCAATCTTCAATTTTCAATGTTCAATTATCAAATTACCCCAATCCTTTCAATCCGACAACAATAATTTCGTTTTCAGTAACACAAAATCCCGATTTTGTAATTCTTGAAATTTATAATATCAAAGGTCAGAGAGTGAAGTCTTTCCCAATTAACCAATTCACTAATTCAAAAGTTAACCATATCGAATGGAATGGAGATGATGAAAACGGGAAACTTGTTAGCTCAGGTATATATCTGTATAAATTAAGCATTAATGGAAAAACTGAAGCTGTAAGAAAATGTTTGTTATTGAAATAAAGTAAATCAACTTTCCAAAGTTGAGTCAGAAAAGAGATTCCCACTTTCGTGAGAATGACAAAAAAAAATTATTGGAGAAAAATATGCGAACCTATATGGTAATTCCAACATACTGGACCGGACCTGATTTTGAATGGGAAGAAGGTGATAAGGTTTTTGATCATCCCACACCTTTAAGCGAAGAAGGCACATTAGGACGAACTCTTGATTCCCTGCATGATCTTGAAGATAAAAAATTCACTTTGATTATCATTGCCATTGCCACAAACAAAAAATTTGAAAAGCCAATGAAAGCAAAACTGGAAAAAATGCTGCTCAAGGCAGATATTCCGGTAGATACCATCCTGTTTACTGAATCGACTCTAATAAGTATTAAAAACGAACTTTATAAAGATTATTCCGGCGGAGATGTTTTAAGTTTAGATAATTATGCTCACATAAGGAATATGTGTATTTTTGTGCCATATATTCTGGATGCTGAAATTGCTCTATTAATCGATGATGACGAAGTTATTGAAGACCCAAAATACGTTACTAAAGCAAAGGAATTCATCGGTAAAAGATTTTACGGAAACACAATCGATGGAGTTGCCGGTTACTATTTAAATGAAGATAATGAGTATTATGATAAAGTAAATATTGTTCCGTGGATGACCTATTGGGATCGTTTTGGTGGAAAACGGGAAGCATTTGATAAGATCATTGGAAGTGAGCCGCGATTAAAGAAAACACCGTTTGCCTTTGGTGGTGCAATGGTAATTCATCGAAATCTAATGCGAATTGTTCCTTTTGATCCGCGCATTACAAGAGGTGAAGATACCGATTATGTAATCAATGCCCGGATTTTCGGTTTTAATTTCTTTCTGGATAACACTTTGGCAATCAAACATTTACCTCCACCAAAAAAACACCCTGTATGGAAAAGATTCAGAGAAGACATCTATAGATTCCTTTATGATAAATCTAAATTTGATACACAAACTTATAAAACCAATCTTCATGAGATCCAACCTGAAGATTTTGATCCTTACCCCGGTTCATTTATGAAACCGGATCTTGGAGATAAAATTTTTAAGACCAATATAATTCTTGCTTTAAATTATCTCGCAGACGGCGATGTAGAAGCCTGTAAAGGAACAATTGAAAACATCTACCTCGCAAGATATGATGCGATTCCGCACTATAATACTTTCGAAGTATATCTCAATTTCCAAAAAGAATGGAGAGCAACTCTTGAACAAACAAAATCTTTTGGGGGAACTCTTAAGGATATCATTAAAAAAGGACAGATCATCAAGTTTGATAAATACCAGATCGAAAAAAGAAAATTATTAGAAAAAACAAGTATTCATCAAAACTTGCATCTGCGTAAAATTGAGATGTTTAAAAATTTCACTAAAAAGGAACTAAGAAGTATTTTCTTTATTTCCGAGATCATAAACCTGAAAAAGGGTGACTATGTATTTAGGGCAGGCAATATGGACAGCAGTGTTTATCTAGTTCTTTATGGAACACTTAATATCATCAAAGAAAGAAAGAATTCCGATCTCGATATTATTGTTTCTGAAATTGAACAAGGTGATCATTTTAATGAAACTTCAATATTCTTTGATTCCAAACATAAGGTTTCCATCATCGCAACTTCAGATGTGGATCTTTTGAAGATCAATAATAAAGAGTTTTTTAAACTGCTTAAAGGCAATTGTGAACTTTCTTCTAAACTTTTGTGGATCGTTTCAAAAAAACTTAGTGAACGCCTGATGCATACAACCGAGAAATTCTCGAAGACCAAAGATCAAATTTCTGACGTTTCCGACGATATGGAAAGTTAATGAAAGTTCTATTGATAAACCATTTTCCTTTGCAAGGCTCGGGAAGTGGAATTTACACTTTGAATATTGCACAGGAATTAATAAAAGAAGGTCATAAGGTTTTTGTTATAGATATAGATCGTGAAAGAGATAACAGCGATTATTCATTCCAAAGAAGAACAATAATGTGTGATGAAACCAAAAATAAAAATCCTGATCTTAAGTTTAATTTTCCCTGTTTCACAACTCATCCCCGCAGTTTAAATACATTCTATAATATTTCCGATGAACAAGTTGAAGAATATATTCATACATTCATTAAAGTTACAAAAGAAGTTATTGCAGATTTCAAACCGGACATTATTCATGCACAACATTTATGGATCACACCCTACGCTGCCCTAAAAAGTGGTGTTCCTTATGTAGTAACCGTTCACGGAACCGATCTTATGGGATTTAAAAAAGATCAACGCTATCATAAATATGCTTTGAAAGGTGCAAATAATGCAGCAAAGATTATCACGATCTCACGACAGGTTCACAATGATACTCTCGAATTATATAAATTATCCGAAGAGAAATTAAAGCTGAATCCAAATGGTTTTGACGACGATATGTTCCGACCTAAAAACATAAATAGGAAAGAATTATTCAACCAATTCGGATTGAATATTATTCCCAAAAAGTTAGTGAGTTTTGTTGGGAAGTTCACCGATTTTAAGGGGATCGATATTCTTATAAAAGCAGCACGCAAAGTTACTGATGAAATTCCTGAAGTTGTATTTGCTCTCGCAGGCGATGGACAGTTAATGACTGAAATAAAACAATTAACCGCAGAATTAAAATTGAATAATGTTTATTTTCTGGGACATCAAACTCAAAAGGATGTTGCTTCATTATATTCTGCTGCTGACGTTTCTGTTGTACCTTCCCGCATCGAACCTTTTGGTCTTGTTGCAATAGAAGCGCTGGGCTGCGGAACTCCTGTAGTTGCCACAAATGCCGGTGGTCTTCCCGATTTTGTGAATGACAAAGTTGGACAGCTTATTGAGATGGAAGATGTAAATGCACTGGCAAATGCAATAATCGAGGAATTGAAAAATAATACAAAACTTACAAAAGGAAAATACGCGCGAGAATATGCAGTTGAGAATTATTCATGGAAGAAAACACTGCAAAATGTGATTGAGATTTATAAAGAAGCGATTGTAAACTTGACTTAAGCCTGAAAGGTCTTGAGTTAAGTTAAAATAAAACATTCAATCAACTTAAGCCAAGATCGGCAAAAGCCGACTTAACTCAAGTTGAAATGCTTACGATTCTCAACCGTTGCAAAGATAACACACCCCACGGCTCAGTAAAGATGAGAGAAAAGCGATCGTTTCGCAATTATTGCGAAGCCGACGCATAAAAGCCGCACCCCTCTCAAGAGGGGATTTTTCACAAGGTTTCTTTTCATTTGACATCAGAACTTTCCAAATTAGTTTGTCCATAGAAATAGATCATTAGATATACATACGGGGGTGTCCTGGTTTCGACAGGGATAAAGGGGATTGCTGATGCATGCCGAGAAGGTTACCTACTCGTTAATCACGGTGATAAACTAATTAAACGCAAACGATAACTTTGCATTAGCTGCCTAAGTGCAGCTACGGTCCTGCCAGACTTTGTTGTTAAGTCGGCAGATCACCGCCATAATTAGCAACTATAAACGGCAGATGTCTATGATGTCGTTCGAAAATTTATAGGCTGGCTTTCCTGCTTGGTTTGACTGTTTCCCATCGGGAAAGTGAGATTAAAAACAGCTAAGCATGTAGATTCGGCTTTTGACTTATCTTTGGACGCGGGTTCGATTCCCGCCACCTCCACCATTCTTCGCTCACTCGTAAACTCGTGAGCTACGAATGGCAAGCCGGACAATAAATAAACATTTAATTAAAAATAGAGTTGCGAAGAATGGTGTCCTACGAAGCTTTTTTGAACTTCAAAGCTTTAGCGTAGAAGTTAGCGAAGGAGGGCTAATATCTATTTCACATATATTATTATAAGTGAATCTGATCCAACAAAACGTTATACAGGATACACTTCTAATTTAACTGAAAGACTCAAAGCACATAATGAAGGTAAGTGTAAATATACAAGAAAATTCAGACCTTGGAAAATTTCATATTATGCAGCTTTTAATGACAAATCAAAAGCACTAAACTTTGAAAAATATTTGAAAACTGGTTCTGGAATTGCATTCGCAAGAAGGCACTTTTGAAGCGAAACAAAATGCGAAGAATGTCCCGGCGTAGTAGCTTCAGCTACGAAGCCGGACTAATCACCAAAAAATTCGTTCAAAACTTCGCCATAGAAAAGATGAAAGAAGTGAGATCGTTTTGTGATGAATCACAAAGCCAACTCTTGGCAGGCCAATGTATTACGTATATATTT
>JAUVLU010000013.1 GCA_030600585.1 Candidatus Cloacimonadota bacterium
AAATACAACAAACTCCCTTGAAGGAAAGTTTTCAAGACTGAAAACAAAACTTAGAGTTCATTCAGGATTAAAAGAGTGGAGAAAAAGAAGGATTATTGATGAAATTCTATCCAAATAGCAACCCAAAATGTCCATTAAGCCTAGATTTATTGAATCATACAGGAACGGTGTTCAAAAAAAATATCTGATTCAATCAAGATGATTGAACCAACAAGAATATCATTTTTTACTTTCTGATTTTTGCTTTTATCTTTTTTTTATTTGACATAAAAGAACAAATAAACATTTAAATTTGATGTGTAAGAGATTTTTTTTACAGTAATCATTAAGACCAGAACATACAAGAAAAGAAACAAAATACTCAGTGATTGGTTGATGTAATTTAATCTTTTTTCCGTTTCTAATGAGGGGGAAACAGGAAAATGGTTAATTGTACATTTAATAAAAACTACCCTTACAGGAGGAGGGAAAAGATGAAAAAAAAGAAACTCTTTTTAGCGTTTATCACCTTATTCTTAATTTCTCAGGCTTTTGCCGGCTGGGTGATAGAAGAGATGTCTTCCTATGGTGAAGAACAAAAAACCACAGAGATTAACTATGTTCAGCAGAACAAAGTAAAATCTGTAGGTTCAAGAACAACTATAATCAATTTAGAAAAAGGGATTTTTTACTTTATTGTCTCCGAGCGCGAAACATATTGGAGCGGTACACCCATAGAATTCCGAAAGCTCATGGAAGAAGGTAAAAAAATGATGGAAGAACACCAACTTAAAAATATGCCGCCTGAGCAAAGAGAAGCTTATAAGCAGTACATGAAAACCAGAGAAGAAGAAGTTAAAACAGTTCCTCCCAAACAAAAAGTAGAAGTGAAAAAGACCTCGGGAAAAGCCAAGATAGCCGGTTACTCCGGACAGAAATATGAGATATGGGTTGATGGAAAACTGAAAGAAGAGTTATGGGTCTGTGCCGATATAATGCCCCAAGACGAGATCGATATTAATAAACTTGAACAATTCTTTGAAACGATGAACGAACCCAATAAAGATGAAGGTTCTTACAAATCCTCTCCCGAATATGAAAAGATAGCAACATATATGGAAAAAGGATATAAACTCAAGAAGATAACATACGATGAGCATGGCATGGAAAAATCGGTGAGTGAGACTGTAAAAATCGAGAAAAAGAATATTGCTGATTCTGAGTTTAAGGTACCCAAAAACTACAAAAAATTGAATGATGAAGAATTTATCAGGGGAATGATGAAACAATAACATCTATACAACAACCTTCCAAAGGTCTCATAAAAAGTAACTATAATTTGTCGACATTTGGAAGGTATCGTTAAATATTAAATTTATTGAAAAACCAATTAAGTTTTAGAATACAAAGAGAAAATTTGATTGTTAAATGTGAAGGTAATATTAACTTAAGTATTCAATTGTTTAAATTGGAGATTTAAATGAAAAAAATTATTTTAGTCGTTTTTATAACATTCCTTTTAAATTTATCAGCAACTATTATTAATATCCCCGACGATTACGCTACAATACAAGAAGGAATAAACGCTTCCGTAAATAGTGATACGCTTTTAGTGCAACCAGACACCTACATTGAAAACATAAATTTCAATGGAAAAAACATAACTATTGCTTCTTTGTTCCTAACTACAGAAGATACATCTTATATCTCTCAAACGGTTATCGATGGTAATCAGGCAGGTAGTGTAGTTACTTTTGAAAGCGGTGAAGATTCAACTGCTGTTTTATGTGGATTTACAATTTGTAATGGTGATGCTCTTCACGGTGGTGGAATAAAAATTCTTAACTCAGCGTATCCTGAGTTAAATTATTTGATTATTCAAAACAATTTCTCAAGCTGGATCGGTGGAGGAGGTATTTATTGTTTTTCAGCAGGTTGCAAATTATCAAATTCATTAATAAGAAACAATTCTTCAGAAATTTTAGGTGGTGGTATTTTATTTAGAGATTCTGTTTCTGAAATATTGAATACTCTAATTATTAACAATAATTCAGAATCCGGAGGAGGAGCTTGTTTTTTTAATAGTAGTATTCAAATGGCAGATTGTACAATCAGTGATAACCATTCTACTAATTTTGGTGGTGGATTATTTTTTTTAGCAAACAATTATAGCACTTTCTTGTCATCAACCACAATATCTGATAATATTAGTGATTATCTTGGTGGTGGTGTTTTCATTATAGATCCTGAAAATATTATTTTTGATCCAATTAACAGGTGTAGTATTTATAATAATTCGATCAATTATAGTAGAGGAGTTGGTTCAGATATCTTTATTGGAGAGCCTCTTCCAATGATTGTTGTTTTAGATACATTCACTGTTTTTCAACCTTCAGATTATTATGCTTCACCTATAGATTTTATCGAGTTTGATATACTCCACTCAACCCAAGAGGATTTAATTAACGCAGATTTGTATGTCTCTATTAATGGAGATGATTCTAATATCGGAATTTCACCGGAATTTCCTTTAAAGAAAATTCAAACAGCTATAGAAAGAATTTATACAGATTCATTAAACCATAATACTATTCATTTATTGCCTGGTGTGTATAGCCCATCAACAACCGGAGAAATATTTCCAGTACATTCTATGAGTCATCTAACAATTTTAGGAACTTCCGCAGATGAAGTGGTTTTAGATTCTGAACAAACAAATACTGTTCTGGAAATTGAGAATCTTAATAATGCTATAATTCAAAATGTTACAATTCGGAATGGTCTTTCCTCTTATTACGGAGGTGGAATCAGATGTCATATGGCTGACTTTAAAATTGAAAACTGCTTATTAATAAACAATTTTTCTGAAGAGTATGGAGGAGCAATTTTCTGTGATGAAACAAATCTTCAAATTACTAAATGTACAATATCAAATAATGATGCAGATCATGGCGGAGCTATTTGTTGCAATTCAAATAATGAAATTGAAATATCTAACTCTATCTTTTTTTTTAATGAGCAGGAAATTAGTTTGTTAGCTATGCTTAGTCACGGTGAATCTAATATTTTTACCGCAACATATTCCGATATTTCCGGAGGAGAAGAAGCCATCGAAGGAAATAGTAATCAACTTAACACCATTTATTGGGAAAACAATATTGATGAAGATCCTCAATTTATTGATTATATAAATGATGATTACCATTTATCAGAATTTTCACCATGCATAGATGCAGGAGATCCCAATTCACCATTAGACCCGGATGGTACAATTGCTGATATAGGTGTTTTCTTTTTTGATCAAACATCAATTGAACAAGATATTATTTCTGAGTGTTCATTTAATTTATCAAATTATCCCAATCCATTCAATCCAACCACAACGATCAGTTTTAATTTAACCACCAGCCTTCGCCAAGGCTACGCCGGGCAGGCAGAGATTACGGAGAACACGGGGTTGGTGATATATAATCTGAAAGGTCAGAAAATCAAAACCTTTTCAAATCTCCAAATCACCCAATTTCCAAATCAGCAAATTATTTGGGACGGAACTGATGAAAACAATCAATCGGTTTCTTCAGGAATTTATTTCTATAAATTAAATGTGAACGGTAAAATTAAAGCTGTTAAGAAATGCTTGCTGTTGAAATAAGGAAGTTGTTTGAACAATACTGACAGGATCAGTACGTAGAACCTGTCATTATGGAAACGTTATCATTATTAAATTGGAGGAAAGATGAGAAAACAAATAATATGCCTTATCCTATTTTTTTTCCTGGTTTTTTATCCAGCAACTTCCTATTGTAAAAAAACTTATGAAGAAAAAAGAAAATCAATGGTTGAATGGCAGATCAAAGATAGAGGAATCAATGATAATGGTGTATTGAATGCAATGAACACTGTTCCCAGGCACTTATTCGTGCCAAAAATCTACCGCTCAACATCATATTCAGATCGCCCCTTGCCGATCGGTTTTGGACAAACAATTTCACAACCTTATATTGTTGCTTTAATGACAGAATATCTCAAGCTCGATAAAGATGATAAAGTTTTGGAAGTAGGAACAGGCTCGGGTTATCAAGCAGCAATATTATCTCAGATAACAGATAACGTTTATACGATCGAGATTGTTGAAAAATTGTATGAGCGAACTGATGATATGCTTAAAACTTCCGGTTATAAAAAGATTCACACGAAATGTGCAGATGGATATTTTGGCTGGGAAGAATTCGCTCCTTATGATGCAATCATCGTAACTTGCGCTGCTGAATTCATTCCTCCTCCACTCATTGCTCAACTTAAAATCGGTGGCAGAATGTGCATTCCGGTTGGACCTCCTTTCAGAATCCAGAACCTGCTTCTCATCACTAAAAAATCGGAAACTGAAATCGTAACAGAAGTTATAACAAGTGTAAGATTTGTTCCTTTAATACGAGAATAAAAAATATAGACCTTACGGATGGTTGAGGAACGAAACCTCCGTAATGGTCAGGAAAGAAAAATAAGTTATTTTTATTTCTTCGTGTCTTTGCCTGTCGCGGCGAAACAAAGTGAAGACGGATGCCTTTGTGGCAAGGAATTATTAAATGAAAAATAAGCTTGAAAATTCAGAAACTAAATTCATCCAACCTGTTATTTTCTTCACCTCTTTCACGATTCTTTGCTATGAAATAATTTTTATCAGGATATTCGCAATCACGCAGTGGCAAAATCTTTCTTCGCTCATCATCAGCATGGCACTTCTAAGTTTCGGAGTAAGTGGAACAGCAATCGTATTCTTTAAAAACAAGATAGAAAAACATTTCAATAAATTCATTTTTTCTACATTAGTCCTCTTCCCTATTTCAATGAGTTTGGGGTTTATTATATTTTGCAAAATCCCCTTTAACCCTTTTGAAATTGGAATCGATAATCGCCAGATCATTTACCTTTTTTTATACTTTATTGTGATGGGAATTCCCTTTGTTTTTGCAGCTTCTACCATTGGAATTACTTTAACAAAATTCCCAATCAGCAAGACTTATTTTTCAAATTTAACAGGTTCCGGAATCGGAGCGATCTTTGTTGTTCTTATCTCATATTTTCTGCATCCGTTTTCTGCGTTGCTATTTATCACAATAGTCGCCTTCATTATTACAATTGTTTTCTCTATAAATCTGAGTAAAAAAATCATTTTATTTACAATAGTTTTTTCTATTATTTTTACTTCTCTTTTTTATCTTGCTTTTGATAAATTCAAACTGAAAAAGATCTCGCAATACAAAGCAATTTCTTATGCCTTAAATCTGCCGGAAGCAGAAATAATTGAAGAGAGATATTCTCCGCTTGGACTTGTACAAGTTGTTCAGGCAAAAGGATTAAGATCAACCGTAGGACTCAGCTTCCTTTCCAAACATCAAGTTCCTGAACAAAAAGGGATCTTTTATGATGGAGAAGTAATGAGTGCGATCACTCCTTTCGATGGAGATAAAAACTCAATTCTATATCTGAATGATATTCCTTCGAGTCTGCCCCACTTCCTATTGGAGAAAAAAGATAAAGCTCTCATCGTGGGAGTCGGTGGCGGGATGGGTCTGTTAAAAGCATTATTACACAATTTTAAAGAGATAATAGGTCTTGAACTGAACCAGAATGTTATTTCTCTGATGAAGAATGAATTTGCGGAATATTCGGGAAATATTTATAAAAATGAAAAAATCCAAATCATAAAAAAAGAGGCACGCGGGTTTATCAGAAATTCAGATGAAAAATACGATTTAATAGAAGTTTCCATGCTGGATACTTACAACACTGCATCTTCAGGAATTTATGCTTTGAACGAAACTTATCTTTATACGGTCGAATCGATTCAAGATTTTTATCAGCATTTGGATGATGAGGGAATGCTGGCAATTACAAGGTGGGTTGTGAATCCTCCAAGAGATAATCTTAAACTGCTGAATATTTGTATTTCCGCACTTGAAAAACTGGAGATCAAAGATATTGGCAAACACATTATTTTTATCAGAAGTATCCAGGCAACAACACTTGTAATTTCCAAAAAGCCGATAAGCGAAAATCAAATAAATATCTTAAAAGAATTCTGTGAATCACGTCTTTTTGATGTCTGTTATTATGATGGAATTAAGGAAAATGAGACGAACAGATTTATCAAACTCGATACACCAATTTACTTTTTGGCAGCAAAACAATTACTTTCCGAAAACAAACATAATTTCATCAAAGATTACGAATTCGATATAAAAACAACTTCGGATAACAGACCCTATTTTTACAATATCTTCAAAATGAAAATGCTGAAATACATTCGGGAATACGGCACTGATAAAATCCCATTTACGCAGTGGGGATATTTCACGCTCATTATTCTGCTCATTCCTGTTCTGATGATCAGTTTTGTTTTGATCGTTTTACCATTATTTTTTATTCGGAAAAAGCAAAACAATCTCAATGGAAATATCATCGCATATTTTGGTTTGATCGGTATCGGTTTCTTCTTTGTGGAAATGCCGCTCATCCAGAAGCTGATTTTATTTCTATCTCATCCCACTTATTCTTTGAGCGTAATAATCTCTGCTTTGCTCATATTTTCTGGAATCGGCAGCTATTTCTCCGATAAAATATTTCCCTCCAAACACAGGATATTTTATGCAAGTTTGATAATTATAAGTATAACTATTTTCTATCTTTTCTGTTTAGAGCCAATACTCTCAATCTTCATGAACCAAAATGAAATAATAAAAATTTGCATTACAATTCTATTTCTAATGCCTTTAGGTTTTTTTATGGGAATACCATTTCCACAGGGTCTGATAAGAATTAAAAAAACGGATTCATCAAGAGTTGCCTGGGCTTGGGGAATTAATGGGTTTTTCTCTGTTATCAGCACTATTTTAGCAACAATTGCAGCAATCTTATTTGGTTTTAAATTCGTCTTTATTATTGCTTCAGTCTGCTACCTAACAGCAGGTTTAATCTCATTAAAATTGGAATGAACATTCGTTGATCTTAACTCATGGTTTTTATTATTTGACACAATAGAATTGAAAAGCAAGTTGAGATTTGGAATACGAAGAGGAACTTTAAAGGAGATTATTCAAATTAAATTTATGATTATAAATGAGATCTTCGAAACATTTGTCTTATACACACCCAAATTTTGTAGTGTTTATGACAGATGTGAAGAGATTACATATGTTATAAGCAATTTAAAGAGGAAAGATGAGAAATAGAATATTGTTTTTATTTGTTTGTATAATATTATCCGCACAAGTATTTGCGCAAACTGCACCGGATACCTTGTGGACTAAAACTTTTGGTGGAAGCGAATATGATTGTGCTAGGTCAGTTAAGCAGACAGTAGATGGAGGTTTTATTATAGCTGGACATACTGAATCTTATGGGATGGGATTATTCGATTGTTGGTTGATTAAAACTGATGAGGACGGAAATGAAGAGTGGAATCATACTTATGGTGGAGTTTATTATGATTATGCTTTTTCAACTCAGCAGACTATAGATTGTGGTTATATCATTGCTGGATTTACTTATTCATATGGATCAGGTGAATCTGATTTTTGGTTGGTAAAAACGGATGAAAATGGCAACGAAGAATGGAATCATACTTATGGTGGAGTTGATTATGATCATGCCCATTCAGTTCAGCAGACCACAGACGGAGGTTACATTATTGCTGGAAATACTACATCTTATGGAGCAGGATTATTCGATTGTTGGTTGATTAAAACTGATGAGAACGGAAATGAAGAGTGGGATCATACTTATGGTGGAGTTGGTGATGATTTTGCTAATTCAGTTAAACAGACAGTAGATGGAGGTTTTATTATAGCTGGACATACTGATTCTTATGGGATGGGATTATTCGATTTTTGGTTGATAAAAACTGATGAAAATGGAAATGAAGAGTGGAATCTGACTTATGGTGGTATTGATGATGATTATGCTAGTTCAGTTCAGCAAACTGTAGGTGCAGGGTATGTCGTTACTGGATTTACTTATTCATATGGAGCAGGGGAATCTGATTTTTGGTTGGTAAAAACGGATGAAAATGGAAATGAAGAGTGGAATCAGACTTATGGTGGTATTGATGACGATAGAGCTTATTCAGTTCAACAAACCCAAGATGAAGGCTTCATTATTGCAGGAACAACTAATTCTTTTGGAGTAGGTAATTATGATTGTTGGTTAATAAAAACGGACGAGAATGGAGATGAGGAGTGGAATCAGATTTATGATTTTGATTCTTTTGATAAAGCTAGATCAGTCCAGCAGACTACAGATGGAGGTTATATTATTGCAGGATATGGATATTGTGTAGGAAATATTTACGATGCTTGGTTAATTAGATTAGGATCAGATGTCAGTATAGTGAACAATACAATTGCAGAATCTTTAATTTCAAATTTATCCAATTACCCAAATCCGTTCAATCCTTCTACAACAATTTCATTCTCAGTTCCAGTAGAAAGCAATATTGAACTTTCAATTTATAATATAAAAGGTCAGAGAATAAAATCACTAGCAAATGAATCTTTTGAAAGCGGAAATTATTCAATTGTCTGGAATGGTGATGATGATTTAGGTAATTCTGTAAGTTCAGGAATTTATTTGTACAATTTGAAAGTAGATGGTAAAAATGAAGCAGTGAAAAAATGTTTGCTGTTGAAATAAGGAAGTTGTTTGAACACTATTGACAGGATCAGTAAGTAGAACCTGTCATTATGGAAACGTTATCATTATTAAATTGGAGGAAAGATGAGAAATAGAATATTGTTTTTATTTGTTTTTATAATATTATCAGCACAAGTATTTGCGCAAACTGCACCGGATACCTTGTGGACTAAAACCTATGGTGGGAGTAATCAAGACGGAGCTTATTCAGTTCAGTTGACTTCAGATGGAGGTTTTATTATTGCTGGATATACAAATTCTTATGGTGCAGGTAATAGTGATTTCTGGTTGATAAAAACGGATGAAAATGGAGATGAAGAGTGGAATCAAACTTATGGTGGGAGTGGAATCGATGAAGCTAGTTCAGTTCAGCAAACTATAGATGGTGGCTATATTGTAGCTGGAAATACTAGATCTTTCGAAACAGGCGATTATGATTTCTGGCTGGTAAAAACGGATGAAAATGGAGATGAAGTGTGGAATCAAACTTATGGTGGGAATGGGATCGATAAAGCTCATTCAGTTCAGCAAACTATAGATGGTGGCTATATTGTAGCTGGAAATACTACATCTTACGGAGCTGGCTATTATGATTTCTGGCTGGTGAAAACGGATGAAAATGGCAATGAAGAATGGAATCATACTTATGGTGGAGATTATCTTGAACAAGCTTATTCAGTTCAGCAAACCACAGATGGTGGTTACATTATCGCTGGATGGACTGATGTTTATGGAGAATTCCTGTTAGTGAAAACAGATGAAAATGGCATTGAAGTGTGGAATCAGACTTATGGTGGAGTTGATTTTGCTAGAGCTCATTCGGTTCAGCAGACCACAGATGGTGGTTATATTATTGCCGGACAGATTGAATTTGAAAATGGCGATTGTGAATTTTATCTGGTGAAAACAGATGAGAATGGAAATGAAGAGTGGAATCAGACTTATGCTATAAATTCCATTGAAGTAGCTTATTCAGTTAAACAAACCATAGATAATGGTTACATTATTGCCGGATTGACTTTATCTTATGAAACATTTGGGTTTGATTTCTGGTTGGTGAAAACAGACGTAAATGGAAATGAAGAGTGGAATCAGTCTTATGGTGGAGATGAGCAAGATTTCGCTATGTCTATTCAACAGACCT
The DNA here is from genome assembly GCA_030600585.1 of Candidatus Cloacimonadota bacterium. Lineage (GTDB taxonomy): Bacteria > Cloacimonadota > Cloacimonadia > Cloacimonadales > TCS61 > Tenebribacter. The sequence goes on from JAUVLU010000013.1 coordinate 9,815, forward strand.
TGGATGGTGGTTATGTTATTGCTGGGTTTACAGAGTCTTATGGAGCAGGAGAAAGTGATTTCTGGTTGATTCGTTTGGGTCCGGAAATCAGTATAGCTAACAATACAATTGCGAAATCTTTAATTTCAAATTTATCCAATTACCCAAATCCGTTCAATCCAACTACGACTATTTCTTTTAATCTCACCGCAGAGAACGCTGAGCTAATAATCTATAATATTAAAGGACAGAAAGTGAAAGATCTCTCCCCGAGCTTGTGTCATCCTGAGCGTGTCGAAGGACGAGGGGAAACAAAATACAGTGTAATCTGGGATGGTACGGATGAAAATAATCAACCGGTTTCATCAGGGATCTATTTCTATAAATTAAATATAAACGGCAAATCTGAATCAGTGAAAAAATGTTTGCTGTTAAAATAAATTGTAACTAATAAATCAAAAAGCCCTGCTCGATAAACGAGACAGGGCTTTTCTTTTAGGGAGGAGTTATTTGATTTCCGGTTCTACCTGTAAGATCATTAATTGCAAACCAACAAGTTATAAAATCTTTCGACTAAGCTTGTCCTGAGCTAAGTCGAAGGGCTCACGATGACAAATCTTACTTTTTTTTACAAGCTCATCAAATTTAGTAAAAAAATTTCTTTTGGTTTTTCATTTTCTCACTTTTTTAATTTGACATAAAAGAATAAAAAAGCAGTTAAGATTTAGGAGTATAAAGAGGAAATTATATGAAAAACAAGATAATGAACTTAAAATAATTTAAGGAGGAAAAAATGAGAAAGAAAGTTATTATGTTTGTAGTATTGATCATTTTACTTAATGCTTACATTTTTGCGTTCGATATTCCGGTTGAGGAAATGACGGAAGACAAGAGCCTCCCGGATGGATGGGTAATACCCGCAGGAAATTTTACGGAACCCACAGATTTCAGGGATAATGGAACTATCGGGCATGTGGGAAGTTGCATGTGGCAAGGAATGAGTGATGTGTTTGTAACAGGTGACAGCGTCTGGTGTTCATTCGGGGATGGACTCTGGTTTATAGATATTTCAGATATTTTAAACCCCGAATTTCTTTCCAGGATCTATACCCCGTTCTACACTTTGAAACAGGGACAGATAATGGGTTCGAATGATATCCTGGTAGAAGGAGATTATGCTTATATAGGTGACCACGAAGGCGTGAGAATAATTAACATAAACGATATGGAACTTCTCTCTACCTACTCGCTGAAAAGGGCACACAGTTTGTATCTCAGGGGTACAAATCTTTATGTTGTTGATGGAACGGGCTTCTATGTATTGGATATACAAAATCCTGCCCAGCCGGATTCCATTGGCTTTTATGAGAAAGCAGGTGCTGTGGGGCTCGATATAATCGGCAACCATGCTTATGTTTCATCTACGGGAGGTGCAGGTTTTATTATACTCGACATCACTATTCCGGAAAATCCAACTTTTGTTTCTGAGCTTACCGATATTTGTTGTACGAATAAGCTTATTGCAGAAAGCGGATATGCTTATCTCGCTTCCGGTACGAGTGGTTTTAATATAGTGGATGTATATGATCCCCTGAATCCATTCCTGGTTTCAAATATCGATTTTGAGGGATCGGTAATGCGTGTAGCAATGATAAATTCCCAATATGTTGTTGTATCCGTATCAACTCCTTCCGAGATCGCTGTGATAGATATAACTGATCCGGTAAATCCTTTTGTAGCGGTGAGCTATGGAAGAAGCGGAAACCTGTTTGTGGATGGAGACAGGCTGTTTGAAGTGGGTTCCAATTCTATAAAAATACAGGATATACAAGACCCATTAAATTTTGCACTTGAGGGAAGTATCGATGTAGAAGCTTATTATTCACGGGGAATACAGGTTTCAGGAAATTTTGCTTACATAGTAGATATGGGAGATTGGTTTAATAGCGGACTTAATATTGTAGATATAAGTGATACTTATAATCCATATCCCAGGGGAAATTATTCTATCGGATTTCCCAGTTTCAGCTTCATACTTGCTGTTAAAGATGACTATGCATATATTCCGGATATTATGAATGAAATCCTTAACATCGTTGATGTTAGCGATCCTGATCTACCGGTATATGCCGGAGAATATGCAGCGGCTGTAGAGGATCTATTTGCCGGAGAACAATATACATATCTTGTGGTGAGCAACACTCTTCAGATAACAGATCTGCAGGTTCCCACAAACCCATCATTTATAAGTTCCATAACACTCGGCACTGAAGATGGTAGTAAAATATATGTAGATAACGAATACGCTTTTATTGGAGATTCTGCAGGTGAAGTATGGATCGTGGATGTAAATGAAAGTATAAATCCACAAATAGTTACATCATTTAATGCTGCCGGGGAAATAAAAGGGATTTTTGCGGTAGAAGACTTACTTTATGTTGTTTCTCAGGAACAACTTCAGATAGTTGACATCAGTGTTATCAATGCTCCCCAGATCGTCGGATCATATTTTGATGATGACCTTTCCAATTACACAGATATCTATGTTGATGGAGATTATGCCTATATTACAAATTTGATAGGTGGTTTTCTGGAAATAGATGTGAGCGATCCCAATGCTCCTTTTCGTGAGAAATTTTTTCAAACATCGGGCTGGTGCAGAGGTTTAGCTTATGCCAATGATCATATTTATGTTTCTACTGATTGTTCTTTTCAAATTCTTAAGAATGAACTTGTTGGAAGTATCGATGATGATTATAATTCCACTTGCAGTGTAACGGGGATTGAATTAATAAATTATCCCAATCCATTCAATCCAACTACAACGATACAATTCACCACCGAGGACATCGAAGAAAATACTGAAATAATTGTCTATAATATAAAGGGGCAGAAAATTAAAACGCTTTATTCGTTCCCAAACAGGGGTTTAGGAACGAGAAGTATTATTTGGGACGGAACGGATGAAAATGGTAAATCTGTTTCATCAGGAATTTATTTCTATAAATTGAAAGCAGGTAATAATTTTTCCGAAACGAGGAGGATGCTGCTTTTGAAATAACCTTGAAAAAGCTTCTTTCACAAATTCTTTTAGATTAGCCCTTTCAAGGTTATACAGCAAGCATCGAAATATGTTCATAGTTGATTTATATTTCATCCGCAGGAGCGGAAACAAATATTCCAACTCTGAAGCATTGGAACGAGGTTAGTTATAAAAGGAGAATGTTTATGTTTAATAAGAAGAAATCGTTATATACAATAATTCTGTTTTCATTATCTTTCATTTTTACCTCCACAATTATTGCTTCAGTCAATCCTGATATTTACCAAAAGAAAGTAAATAATGAATTCCCGTATGGCTGGGAAACAGGCAGTGATCCTGTAAACCGAAATACAAGAGAAGAGACTATCGAATATGTGGGAAGTTGTATGTGGTCAGCAGTTACCGACGTATTTTCAACAGGAACCGATGTATGGGCTTCATTCAATAACGGTCTCTGCCACCTGAACATTTCCGATATTTCTAACCCTGTAGTTATTTCAGAGTTATACATTCCCTGTGGAAGCAAAGGCATAACCGGCACAAATGATATCATCGTAGAAGGCGACTATGCCTATATCGGTGATAAAGACGGTGTAAGAATTGTTGCTATAAACAATATGGAACTCATCTCGACATATCTTCTGCAAAGAGCTCATACCTTATTTCTAAGTGATCCTTTTCTTTATGTGGTCGATGGATCAGGTCTGATTGTTCTGAATATCACAGATCCTGCTCAGCCGGATTCAATCGGCTTCTATCCGCTGCCGGGAGCAGTCGGAATAGATATTGAAGCAAATTATGCCTATATTTCCGACACAGCTAATATGGGGCTTACTATCCTGGATATAACAGTTCCGGAAGATCCTATTTTCGTCTCTAACTACAGCACTCCGGGTTATGGCAATAATGTTGCATTTTCAAACGGATATGCATTCATTGCAGATCATCAAAACGGACTTGAAATCGTTGATGTAACTGATCCGTTGAATCCTGTTTTCAAATCGCAAATTTCAACATCCGGTTCTGCACACGATGTCAAAGTTGAAGAAAACTATGCTTTTGTTGCATCAGATAATATGGATGTTATCGATATTTCTGATATTAATTCTCCGTTCATTGCTCAGAGTTTTTCTACAATGGATAATGTGAGATCTCTGTTCCTTGCCGGTAATTATCTGTTTTCATCTGAAACATCCTTTCTGGAAATATTGAACGTTCAAGTTCCGTCCAACACGTTTTTGGAAGGAAGTCTGCAAAGACCGTACTGGCTTCAGGAAGTAAAAGTAAATCAGAATTTTGCTTACCTTGCAGATATGGGTGAAATTTATTTAATCCCCGGAGGATTAAAAATAATTGATATTGGCAATCAGGTAAATCCATTTTTAAGGGGAGAATATGAAATGGGTTTATGGGCAATGCCCAATAATCTCGATGTAAGAGATAACTATGTTTTCATGCAGGATAACATCGACTGGACATCCACTTTCACTGTGATCGATGTAATCGATCCTGATGCTCCGCAATTTGCCGGAGAATATCCATCTGCTGCAAAAGATATTTATTCAGAAGATTCATTTGTATATATTTTAGATAGTGACATTCTAAAAATATTAGACTTACAGGATCCGTCGAATCCTACTCTCGAAGGTACTTTAACACTTAACGGCAACGCTCTCAGGATTTGTGTCGATAACGGATATGCCTTTATTGCCGGAGACGGTGCTTATACTTTATGGGTAATTAACGTAAATGATGTCTCAAACCCGCAATTGATAACAACCATAACAACTGTCTGTAATTATGCGAGAGATATGGTTGTTCAGGGTGATCTATTGTATCTTGTTTGTGATCAGCATTTCCAGATCGTAAACATTGCCGATATTAATAACCCTGAAATAATTTGTACTTATGATGATGTGACCGGAGCCACGGGTATTTGCGTTACAGGCGATTATCTTTATATTGCCGAATATGATTTACTGAAATTCGATATCTCCGATCCGGAAGCTCCTGTTCATTTGGAATCATATCCGATTCCCGGATGCTGTTATAATGTTGCAGTTCAGGACAATTATTTATTCGTTACTACCGATTCGGCGTTTCTTATTTTTCAGGATGAAGATTTATTACCGGTTGGAAATATAGATGGAACCGTAACCGATTTTTACTCCGGTGAACCAATCGAAGATGCTTGTGTCTCCCTTGGAATTTTTTCTGATTTCACAGGATATGATGGTATTTATTTATTGGAAAACATTCCTGTTGGTGTTTGGGATGGTTTGACCTGTACGGCAGAAGGGTATTGTGATCTTACTTTTAATGGTATAGTTATAGAAGAGAATCAAACAACTACAGTTGACTTTGCATTATACCAAGACACAGGAACGAACGACAATATTACGCCTCCGTTTACAGAATTTCTCGGCAACTACCCAAATCCGTTCAATCCTTCTACAACAATTTCATTCTCAGTTCCAGTAGAAAGCAATATTGAACTTTCAATTTATAATATAAAAGGTCAGAAAGTGAAAACTTTGGAGTGCATTAACCGTGTTAATGCAAAAGCGACGGAGTCGCTTCACCACATAACATGGAACGGTACGGATGAAAATAATCAACCGGTTTCATCAGGGATTTATTTCTATAAATTAAATGTGAACGGTAAAACTGAAGCAGTGAAAAAATGTTTGCTGTTGAAATAAATTGTAACTAATAAACCAAAAAGCCCTGCTCGATAAACTAGTCATTAATCACAGTACAAGATAAAAAAAATATTGACGAAATTTATTAAATAATATTTTTCGACCACAGAGTGTGTATATTCGATAAATAGGAGGTATGTTTGAAAGATAATCCAAAAAAGCAAATCATCACACAGGTTGCTCAAATTATATTTTCCAAGCACGGTTTGCTGGAAACAACTGTCGATGAAATAGCTAAAGCAGCACGAATGGGAAAAGCTTCTTTGTATCATTATTTTAAAAGTAAAGAAGAAATATTTAAAGAAGTGATAGAGCAAGAAAATAAATTCTTGAAAGAAAAAATTAGAGAAGCAGTTAATAAAGAAACAACTCCTCAGAAAAAAATGAAAATATACATTTCCAAGAAAATGGAACATCTAAAAGATCTCGTTAATATCAACAGTGCGCTAAAAGATGAATATCTGGAGCATTACGCTTTCATAGAAAGAATACGGGAAAATAACAGTAGAGAAGAGTTGTTCACTATCCGTGAAATTTTGCAGGATGGAGAAGATAAAGGAATCTTTGAAATAAATGATATTGAACTTACGGCTTTTGCAATTGCTTCCGCTTTAAAAGGATTGGAATATCCGTGGTCAATAAATATTTCTTTTCCTGAAATTGAATCAAATATCAATAAACTTTTGGAAATACTATTCCATGGTATTGAAAAAAGGTAATTTTTTTTATTTATAAAACTCGAACCTAAAACCTATATGGTCGAATAATGGGGTAATAAATGAACATTTTAATCAAAGAAGTAAAAAGTAAAAGGGATTTGAAAAAATTCATTTCATTTCCATACAAACTTTATAAAGGGAATAAATACTGGATTCCACAGTTAAAAAAAGACGAGATGAATCTTTTTCAAAAGGAGAAGAATCCTGCTTATGAGTTCTGCGATATAGAATTATGGCTTGCTTACAAAAATGAAAAGATCGTGGGAAGAATTGCCGGTATCATCAATTATCAATTCATAGAAAAGTGGCAGGATAAATATTGTCGTTTTGGCTGGATAGATTTCATCGATGATGAAAATGTTTCAAAAGCTCTTCTTAATACAGTTGAAAATTGGGCAAAAGGAAACGGTATGGAAGCAATTCACGGACCTCTCGGTTTCACAGACCTCGATCCTGAAGGAATGCTGATAGAAGGCTTCGAAGAACTGGGAACAATTGCTACGATTTATAATTATTCGTATTATAAGGAACATATCAAAAAACTAGGTTATAATAAAGATGCCGATTGGGTTGAATATGAAATCAAAGTTCCGGATAAAGTTCCTGAAAAAATTGAAAGAATAGCAAAAATTGTTCAGAAAAGGAATAAATTGAGAATAGTCCGTGCATCTAAGATAAAAGAGATGAAACCATATTTATTGGATATGTTTTATGTATTGAACACCGCTTACGAAAACCTTTATGGTTTTGTTCCCTTAAACGAAAAACAGATTCAAACTTATATCAAACAATATATAAGTTTTGCCAATCCGAAATTGATCAGTATTATCCTGGATGAAAACGACAAAGTAGCTGCTTTCGGTTTAACATTCCCATCATTATCAAAATCTTTCCAAAAAGCAAATGGTAAGTTATTCCCGTTTGGTTTTATCCACATTCTTAAAGCACTGAAAAAAAACAATCTTATCGATCTTTATATCGTGGCTGTACGTCCCGATCTGCAGGGAAAAGGTGTTAATGCACTTCTCTTTAGTGAACTTATCAAAATCTATATTGATAATAATTTCGAAAAGGCAGAAAGTAACCCTGAACTTGAGACCAACAGCAAAGTTCAAGCACAATGGAAGTTTTTCGATAGAAGACAGCATAAAAGAAGAAGATGTTTTATTAAGCATCTATGATTTATAAAGTAAGAATAAAAAATTAAAAAAAGGAGTTAATTATGAAAACAAGCACAATGAAATTAAGCGAATTTATCGCAAAGCAAATTGCAAATTTAAGTTCAATCACAAAAGCATGGAAAATAGCTTTACCACCTCTCGAGAAAATTGCATACAAATATTTTGTGGATAAAGGAGATCCTGTAAAAGTTGGTCCTCGGCGTCAACGAGAGGACAAATTCTATATAGCATCAAATATTGTACGTGCTGCATTTAAAACGTATGATAATGGCTCACCTGCTGTACGTGATCGAATTATAAATTTATTTCTCAAAGCGTTTGTTACGAAAAGTAATGAAAGAAAAGAAAAGATGAAAAAATTTGAAGAAGAATATGGTACAATGCCACCAACATTCATAACTCTTTCACCCGGAGGTAATTGTAATCTTCGTTGTAAAGATTGTTATGCTGCAAGTGTTCCCAAAGGACTTCCTTCTCTTTCTATGGAAGAAGTAGAACGAATTCTAAATGAAAAATATGAGAAATGGGGAAGCTGGTTCACGGTTATTTCCGGTGGTGAGCCATTTCTCTGGAGAGATGGAGATGTGGACATCATCGATTTAGCAAGACTTCATCCTGAACAATATTTTCTCGTTTATACAAATGGTACTCTTATTGATGAAGTAAAAGCAAAAAGATTGGCAGAAGTTGGAAATATAACAACAGCTATTTCCGTGGAAGGTTTTGAAAAAGAAACAGACGAGCGAAGAGGAAAGGGAACATACAAAAGAATTCTTATTGCCTTTGAAAATCTGCGAAATGCAGGTGTTCCATTTGGTATCTCTGTTACTGCCACGCCAGAAAATGCAGAACTTCTCATCTCCAAAGAAATGGTAAAATTCTACTTCGATGAGCAGGGAGCAGTTTATGAATGGCTTTTCCAATATATGCCGATTGGAAGAGGTGTGGAAGTTGAAGGTCAGATTTCACCTGAATTAAGGACAAAAATGTGGGCTCGAGAGCAAGAGATAGTTAGAAAAGATCGTTTATTTTTTGCTGATTTTTGGAATGGAGGAACTTTCTCCTCAGGTTGTATTGCCGGTGGTCGTGAAGGAGGTTATCTATATATTGATTGGAACGGTAACATTTACCCTTGTGTTTTTGTTCCGTTTTGGAAAGATAATGTTCATGATCTCAAGAAAGAAGGAAAAACACTAACAGATGCTTTATACTCTGATTTGTTCAAAGGAGTTCGTGACTGGCAATTGTCATATAACTTTATGTGTAAACCAGATGTACGTGGAAACGAGATAAGACCCTGCTTTATACGAGATCATCACAAAGAAGCGCATGATTTGTTCATAAAGACAGAAGCAAAACCCGGATATCCTTCAGCAGCAATTTGTTTACATGATCAAGATTATTACAATAAAATGATACAATATGATGACAAACTTGCTGAACTCCTCGATCCGATCTGGGAAGAACAATATCTTGAATTCGATGAAAAAGATGATAAAAAGTGAATATTATAATGTTTACTAAAGAAAAACTAATGCCTGAATTAGTGAGTTAATATGTTGCGAAATTTCATTAAGTTTGCGATAAGAGGAGTTGCCGGAGTAGTTATCGATACATCAGTGTTATGGATACTGACAACATTTTTTTTCCATTCATATTTCACAAAATATGTATTATCTCCGGCAATCTCTTATGAATTAGGAATTGCTGTAACTTATATTATCTGCTATTTCTGGATATGGAATCATAGAGTTCATAATGAAAAATCTGATTTTTTAAAGCTGTTTCTGCATTATAATTTTGCATTGTTAATTTTTCTTGTTATAAAGATAGGATTATTAACTTTAATCAATGATCTTTTTCATTTTCATATCGTTATTTGTAATGTATTAGCCTTATGCTTTTCTGGAATTTTTAGTTTTTTTGCAAGTGAAAAATTTATATTTATAAAGAAGGATGAAAAATAATAATGAAAAAAATGTTGGCAATTATACTAACCGTAAGCTTTTTTATGTTGATTGAAAATAATACTTACGCTAATCTTTTAGAGCAAAAATTGGATGAGTCAACTTTAAAGGAATTACTGAACAGAGGTGAATTAATTCATCTTGAAGAAGAAAATGGGAAACTAAAACACATTGATTATGCTATCCTTATAGATGCGCCGTTGGATAAAGTATGGCATGTAATAACTGATTTTGAAAACTATCCTGACTTTATACCGGGACAAAAGGCATGTAAAATTATTAATAAACAAGGTAATGAGACGATAGTCGAATCTGCTGTAGAATTTAAATTTATGGGAGTTGGTTCTACAGTTAATTATACTACAAAATATATCTTAAATAAACCTGAATTAATAATTTTCGATACAAAAAAAAATAGGGAGATAGGACGTTATAAATTTATTCCAATTGATGAAGGAAAACGTGTTGTGCTTTTTCGGACAAAGGAGGTTGATAGGGATAACTTTACAGGTGTTGTCAAAATTTTAATCAACAAGAAACCGGAGATAGAATTTTCTTTATATTTATCTCCTCTCAGGATTAATATGAAAGCAATAAAAGAAAGAGCAGAACAATCATAAACAAAAAAAGGAGAATTAAAATGAAAAGAAATTTATTCTTATTAGCAGTTTTGATAGTTATCACAATATCAGGTTGTGACGATGTAGTGAAAGCAATAACTACAACTATTTCAGGGAACGTAAGCAATGATGGAGAAGCTGTTTCAGGTGCCTATGTACTATTATTAGAAGCAGGGGATGAAGTAACCCAGGGTATTTCGCTTTCCAATGGAATGATAACAAATTCTGCCGGAGATTATACTATGGTTGCAGTAAGTGCAGGAGATTACTATGTAGCAGCAATTGATGATGCCAATAATAACATTATTTTTGACCTGGATACAGATAGAGTTGGCTATTATGGCGTGGCTGATACACTTACAGGCATTACGATTCCACAAACTCTCCATATCAGTAAAGGGGATGATTTAGAAGATATTGATATTACCGACCTGTATCAATTGCCGTAATTGATGAAGGTATTAATCAAAAGAATATCTATGAAAACATACAAAGTTGTTACTTACATTATACTTGGGGCAGTTCTTTTTCTTGTTGGTTGCACTGAAAAAAATTTTGTTTCCGTGCCGGATAGCTATAATGACCAGGGCAGGGAATTAATTTACGCTGAAGAACGAGTTGAAGGTGAACATTCTTGCGGTTCCTTTTTGAAATTTACTCCAAGCGTAGATTTTCAGGTTGCAATAGACAATGCTATTGAAAAAGGACAAGAAAAATTCGGAGATGAATATGTTGCTTTTGCTGATATTATCGCTTGGTACGAAGTAACAAATTATGTGCTTTATAAAACATATTCAGCAAAAGTTACCGGATGGCCTGCTCGATTTGCTACTGACAGATTTGACTCTTCAAATTTTACAGGAGAAGAATTTCCAATGATATTTAATGGTAAACCTGTTTATTATCATATTTCTACAGGTATAAAAAACAATTTTGATAATTTTGAATACAGTGTAAAAAATATAGAGGGAAATATTATAGGAGAGTAAAGGTATGAAAAAAGCAACAGAACTACTCATAATATATCGAACTGGAGAAATTATTGGATTAATTACAATAATTGTAGGTGTTAATTATTTATTAAAAAGGTTGAATAATAAATTATGTGATATTAATTTCATTTAATCTTTATGATTAACCGCAATAATTGTGAGACACACTAAATTAAATAAGAAATAGCAGGAGAATAAAAGTATGAGAAAATTCGCAGAATTGGTACTGAAATATCGTGTTCCGATAATAATTGGAACTATCATTATAACAGTATTTATGGCATTTCAATTGAGAAAACTGGAAATCAGCAGTGACATTCTGGAATACTTACCGCAAGATGATCCGAATGTAGTTTTATTTAATGAGGTCGGAGATAAATTCGGCGGAAATTCAATAGCAATGATCGCTTTGGAAACTGATGATGTTTTCAATCCTGAAACATTGAATCGTGTAAACACTATAACACAAAGATTCAAAGAAATGTCTGAAATATCTTATGTGACCAGCCTTACGGATGTTATAGATATTAAGAAAATGGAAGATGGTCTGGAAGTTGGAAAATTGTTCGATGAGCGATATATCCCATCTGAAAAAAATGAATTGGAAAATATCAAGAATTACACATTATCCAAAGAGATGTATCGTGGAAATATCGTTTCGGATGACGGAAATATCGCAGTAGTTATTGCCCGCTTAAATGAAGATGCAGACAGGCTTATTGTCGGGCGAGAAATGAAAGAATTTGTTCTATCTACAACAGGAAATGAAAAACTATATTTTGCCGGTATTCCTTTCCAGATGATTTATCTGACAGATGTTATTAATTCCGATATTGTCAAATTGCTTCCTGTAGTTTGTCTTTTGCTGATCATAACTTTGGCAATAAGTTTCCGCAGTAAGCGCGGAGTGATATTGCCACTCGCAACTGTGTTCATCAGCACAACCTGGGGTTTGGGATTAATGTCTTTGTTTGGTGTCAAACTCACGGTCGCTTCCGACGGAATACCTATCTTACTGATCGCTATCGGCAGTGCTTACGGAATTCACCTGGTAAATAAATATATGGAAGATATCCGTAAAGGTGATAATAAAATCGAGGCTATCAAAGAAACTATTAGCGAAGTAGGTGTACCAATTTTCCTGGCGGGCTTAACCACATCTATCGGATTTTTAGCATTTTTAATTTCCAATCTGACGATTATCAAAGAGTTCGGAATTTTCACTGCAATTGGAGTTATGTTCGCTTATATTGTTGCCATCACTTTTTTGCCTGCTCTTCTGTCATTTATGCCTGCTCCCAAAATCAAAGTAAAAAAGGAATCTCTTGAGCCGACTTTAATGAATCGTTTTATGACCGGTTTAAGCAGGTTAATTCTAAAAAGAAAAATTGTAATTCTGATTATCGGTTTCATTATTTTTATTGTTGGAACCTTCTCGCTCTTTAAAATTAACAGAGAAGTAAATATGGTGGATTACTTTAAGAAGGATAGTGAGATTCGTCAGGCAGAAGATATGATGGAATCAAAACTCGGCGGTTCCATTCCTATCCAGATTTTAGTGAAAGGCGATTTGCAGGAACCTGCTGTACTAAAAGAGATGATCAAATTGGAAAAATACCTGAAAAGCCTACCGGATGTTCACGGTCCTCAATCTATTGCAGATCTGATCTGCGAAATGAACGATGTGATGAATGACCGTTACTGCATTCCGCAAACCCGCGAAGGAGTGGCAAACCTCTGGTTCTTTTTAGATGGAAATGAAATTCTTCCACAATTGATCAATTCGCAAAATAATGAAGGATTAATTCAAGCAAAACTGGGAACGGTAAATACAAAAAAAGTGAATCATATAACCGGAAAAATAGATGAATTTATTTCTGAAAATATAAATTCTGATATTTTAATGATCAACTTAACGGAAGCAAATTCCAATATAAAAGAAATAGATATGGAAAGAGTGAAAAGCATTTCAAATATGATTTTTTATGATGCTGCTTATTATGGTTTTGAAATAAAAGACAAAAATGCTTTGGAAAAAATCCTGCATAAATATATAACTCAAGAGAATCAGAAAATTCCAACTTCCAATCTAACCATTAAATTAGTAAATTATATGAATAATGAGGACGGTGATCTACTGATAGAATCTTCATCTCTGCAGAATAAAGTGGTTAAATCTCTCTTGAAATATTTTGAGAAAAATCAAGATTATTTTGAAAAGGGAATTGTTTCAAACTTAAAGAAAGTTGTTCCTTATTCATATTATGAAGATGATCCTGAAATGCTGGATTATGCAGCGATGTCGATTGTTTCTATTGTTGAGAGTGAAATAAAATGGAATAAAACGAATAATCTAATAAAAGAGATAACACCATTATTTTCAAAAGATATACAGCAAAATCCTGATTTTAAGAAAAACCTGATCGGTGATGTCTGGGAAATTAATGATACTCAAATTTTCATTTCCAAGGAGAAATTTAAGAACTTGAATAATAATGATCAACTCTCAACGATTTCTCTCAATTTACAGCAAACAGGAATGCCGATAATCTATAAAGATATTGATAACAACATAGTTTCCAGCCAGACATACAGCCTTCTTTTTGCAATCGGGCTTGTGTTTATTTTGCTGGCAATTCAATTCAAATCGGTTATTGGCGGTTTGATATCTATTTTACCGATAATATTGACTGTTCTTTTCAATTTTGCACTTATGTGGATTTTCAAAATCCCTTTAGACGCAGCCACCGTTATGATCGGAAGTGTTGCAGTGGGAATTGGAATCGATTATACGATACATTTTAATAATCGTTTTCATTTTGAGATCAGCAATAAAAACAGCGTGGAAAATGCTCTTGAAACTACATTACAAACAACCGGAAGAGCTATCATAATCAATGCCTTCTCCGTAATGCTCGGTTTTTTAACACTATTATTGGGAAGCATAGTTCCGATGCAGAGATTCGGGTGGCTGATCGCCCTGACAATGTTGATCAGTGCAACAGCTTCGATCACATTTTTGCCTTCGTTACTTTTAGTTACACACGCTTCCTTCCTTGGAGATTTGAAAAATATGACATTGAAACAAGCTATCAATATAAAAGCAAACATCAAACAGAAAGCGAATAATATTAAAGAACAGAAATAATGAGGTGCTTATGGACTGGAAAAATGAATTAATGAGGCATTTAAAAAAGAAAAAAGTGGGTTTGGTTCTTGGCAGCGGTGGCGCAAAAGGGTTATCTCATATCGGTGTAATAAAATTTTTGGAAGAAATGGATGTAAAAATAGATTTTATTACCGGTTCGAGTATTGGATCCTTGATCGGAGGTGCTTACGCCAGCGGATTAAGCATCAACGAAATTGAGGATATTGCTCTAAAAACCGATCTCACATCCACAGCAAAGCTTTTTTCACCAGGATTTGGAAAATCAGGTTTGGTTACGGGAACAAAAGTTCAGGAATTTTTAACTTCAACATTAGGTAACAAAAATATAGAAGATCTTCAAATTCCTTTCACAGCAGTAGCAACCGATATAATCACAGGAGAAGAAATCCATTTTAATAAAGGTGATCTCGTAGAAGCAATTCGAGCCAGTATTTCAATTCCTATCGTTTTTCAACCGGTGATCTGGAATGATATTGTTCTTGTTGACGGCGGTCTGGTCAATCCTGTTCCAATTAATGTAGCACGTGAAATGGGAGCGGATTACATTATTGCAGTTAACATATTATCATCAAAAAATAAACCTGACTCAAAACTTGATACGAAGTTCGATAATAAAATAAATTTGGAGAGACCTCTCGAAATCATTCCAGTTCTGCAAAGAAAACTCGAAGACTTGATAATCGACCATAAATGGATAAGGAATTTCATTAAGCACAAAGAGAAGGAAGATTTACCGGGAATGAAAAAAATATTTTATCAATCGGTTCAGATCGCTCAGGAAAAGTTGATCGAATTATCTATCGAATTATACAAACCGGATCTTTTAATAGAACCTGAAGTAGGGAATTATAGTATGTTCGATTTTTATAAAGCAGAAGAAATAATTGTAAAAGGATATGACGCTGCAAAAGAAGCTTTAAAAGAAAAATGAGTTCTATTTAAAACTTGTCACAAGCGGTTTATCGTCTTGTGATAAGTTGACTTTGCTATCGACTTAACACAAGACCTTCCGGCTTCATACATTATGCCGAGACAGGTCGGCTTGTGCCAAGTCTTGGAAAAAGCAAAAGAATAAAAAAAGGAGACGAAAGATGAAAAAAATGGCAATAACCATTACAATGCTTCTAATTATTGGAAGTATTTATGCTCAAACACACTCAGCAGAAGACATCCTGATAAATGCAGATGCAGTCGTGAATGCACCGCAAGATCAGGAAATATCGCTGAAAATGACTTTAACGGATAAAGGCGGAAACGAGAAAGTAAGAGAGATAAAGATGTATCAGAAAGGTGATGAAACTCGTTTAATTCGCTTTCTTTCACCGGCAGACCAGAAAGGTGTGAGTTTCTTATCACTTCCCGATGATGTTCAATATCTATATCTTCCTGCATTTCATAAAGTAAGACGAATTGCATCTCACATAAAGAATGATAATTTCGCCGGTACGGATTTCAGTTATGACGATATGAGTGCCAGCAAATATGCAGAAGAATATGATGCCACTCTCTTGGACAAAACAGATGATCTGTATATACTTGAACTGATTCCCAAACAAGGTGTGGAAAAGAATTACAGTAAACTGAAAATGTGGGCAAGGCAAGATAATTTTTATCCTGTAAAGGTAGAATTTTATGATAAGAATTCCACCCTTTGGAAATTATTTGAAAGCCGAAACATCAAAAAGAACGGTAAGTATTGGGTTGCATCAGAAGCAGAAATGACAGACCTGAAAAAACAGCACAGCACCAAAATGATCATTGATAAAGTGGAACTGGATAAAGGTCTTGCTGATAATATTTTTACTAAAAGAAATCTGAAAAGAGTGAAATAGATTGGGTTAAAACTTCCGAAGTTTCAAAAAACTTCGGAAGTTGATTCAAAAATAACTCAAAACCTTGCGAATGGTCACAGACCTTCGCAATGGTTGAAAAACACCGACCATTACGGAGGTTTCGTAAACTCAACCATCCGTAAGGTCTTAATTCTTGTTCCCAAAGCCCTCTTTGGGAACATAATAATAAAATATGAAACAGGAAGTTTATTAAAAAAAAGAAAGGAGAAGTAGAATGAGGAAAAAAGTATTTATAATAATCGGCATATTAATCGCAATATTCAGCAATTCTTATGCTCAAGCAGATTTCAGTATCAATGGTTATTTGAAAACAGATAATCGAATGCTCACGGATGATAATTATTTTACCTGGAATGAAAATCAATTAGGACTCAAATTTGAAGGTTCGTATTCTGGCAAATATCATCTATACAGTGAAGTTCGTTTAAGAGGATTCGGCTTTCCTGAAACATCTCAAACAGCGGATTTGCAGAGCAAAAATAAAGTTTATAAATGGGATTTGGAATTTCGGGAAGCATATCTCGATCTATACCAGTTTGGTTTACAGGATTTGGATGTAAGGATCGGACGACAGGTAATTACATGGGGAACTGCTGATAGATTGAATCCGACCGGCAATATCTGTCCTGAAGATTTGGAAGATGTTTTCAATTTTGGTGAGCAATCGGGCGTAAATTCCGTTTTGACAACTTACTATTTGGGAGATTTCACTTTTTCTGGAGTATACGTTCCCGCCTTCACTCCGGCAGTTTTACCTTCAGGTATTTATGCTTCCGCTCTATCCGCACCAATGGAATTTCCGGTAGGAATGACGCTTCGTAAGTATTGGGACACAATAATCTTACCGGAACAGAAATTTACAGAATCGTCGCAGGCAGCTTTTAAACTCGGCACTAGTTTATTTGATTATGATCTGTCGTTCAGTTATTATTACGGCAGAGACGATTTACCTTTGCTTAACAAAGTTATTATTACTCCTGTCGATACATTGGGCACTGTAGATGCAACAGCTGAGATGATCTATCCGAAAATGCAGGTTATCGGTGCGGACTTTGCAGGAAGCTTTCTCGATGTAGGAATTTGGGGAGAAGCCGCTCTTACGATTCCTGAAAAGATAATACTTTCTACCGATTTAACAGCTTTAGGTATGGGAATTCAAGAATCTGTTGCTCTCGATGATGCTCCGTATTGCAAATTCGTGTTTGGTGGAGATTATACATTCAAAAACGGATTGTATTTTAATGCTCAATATCTGCACGGTTTCATTCACGAAAGGGGAAATGACAATCTGAATGATTATCTTACATTTCACTTTGAAAAGAAATTCTTTAATGATGAATTGAAAATAGTTCCGATTGACGGAGCAATTTCTGTAACTGATTGGGATGATTACGAAAACAACTATGGTTTAGTCCTTAATCCTGAATTATCTTTTCTTCCGTATGATAATATTGAAATGATTCTCGGAGCGTTTATTCTCGATGGAAAAGGAAGCAATATGTTCAGTAGTTTGAAGGATAATGATGAAGTATATTTCAAAGCAAAAGTGAGTTTTTAAAAAAAAGTGAAATGGAATATTCAAAAATTATATTCCTGATAATAGGTTCTCTTTTTTTTCTATTTGGCATTGCAATAACTATTTATCCAAATGAAATCGGGAGATGGTTAAAAAATCATTCTTTTCTATCGAATGATTCATTGTATTTAATCGGTTATATTCTGGGTTTATTTGGGTTAACAATATTGGTTATAATATTTTGGGGGTAGTTTAATTATGTTACTGAAGTATATTTTGCTCGCTGTTTTTGGAATTGCAATGGCTCATCTGGAAGGAGTCGTTGTCGTCTATTTGCGTAAAGCTCTCGATTTTAATGAAAATGGTTCGAATATAAATTTTCTGCAGAAATTTCCTAAAAAATATCTTTTCATTGAACGAACAAGGGAAGCAGCTACGATCATTATGCTCGTTGTATTAGCTGTTCTTGTTGGAAATGGTTTGTTTGATATGATCATCGTTTTCCTCTGGACATTTGCTTTTTGGGATTTATTCTATTATGTTTCACTCTATGTTTTGATAAAATGGCCGAATAATCTTAAAACAATAGATGTTCTTTTTCTCATTCCCAAACCCTGGATCGCCCCGGTCTGGTTTCCGATATGTATCTCATCGATAACAATTCTGTGTATTTTTATATATCTGGTTTTTTTATCTTGAGTCCAGTCCAATAATGATTACTGAAGATAAAAGGAGAATTATATAATGAGCAATGATAATGAAGCCGTACGTGTACTGGAATTGCTGTGTTGTTTTCAATCTATTACAGAACGTTGCAAAGATATTCTAGAAAATATAAATTTCAGGAGATAACTTTTGAGAATTTTATACAGAATTTTTGCATTCATTGTAAATTTATTCTCCAAAGTTATTGGAAACCTAAAGATAATTCATCCTGAGAGATTAAGAGATATTGAGGGCTGTATTATTGCTCCCAACCATATTAAAGCTAGTGATGCACCTTTTATTATGAGTATCTTTCAAAAAGAGATGTATTTAATTGCCAAAAAAGAACTTTTTGAAATTCCGTTTTTAAATATTTTGATAAAATATGTGGGAGCAATTTCAGTTCGGCGTGGTCAAGTGGATAGAAAAGCTATTGTTCAAGCAAAAGCGGTATTAGAAAAAGGCTATATACTAATGGTATTTCCCGAAGGTTCCAGAAAATCAGATACTGCCAAACCGGGGATCGGAAAAATAGCTTTCGAATCTCAAAGCGATATTGTACCTATTTTTATCAAATATCCCAAAAGCTGGATTAAATCTGTTATCAGAAAAGATTGTATGAAAATTGTGGTTGGTGAGAAAATTATAATTTCAGAATATGAAATATCTGAGAATCATAAAGATGTTTATCGTTTTATTGCCAAAGATATTTTGCAAAAAATAATGATGTTAGAAAAAGAGTGCTAGGATTTATTGAAATTAAAGAATTTAATATTCAAATTCTTTTAACAAAAGGAAAATAGTAAAATGCAAAAAGAAAATGAAGCTGATCTTGTGCTAGAATTACTGAAAAAATATGGCTATCATTCCCAATCATACAATATCCTGCGCAGCGACAAATCATACTTTTATTCGTCTTCCGGTATCGAGGGAGTGATCGCTTATGTTGTTAAAGCCAATGTGGCGATGGCAGCGGCTGATCCTGTCTGTGACCCTTCCAATATTAATTCGTTTGTTACTGAATTCAGAATGTTCTGTAAAGAGCGGAAATTGCTGTGTTGTTTTCAAACTATCACAGAACGTTGCAAAGATATTCTAGAAGAAATGGGGTTTGGAATGATTAAAATAGGCGAAGAACCTATCTTTGATTTAGAACAATTTTCGTTGGATGGAAGCAAGTTTAGAAGTTTGCGAAAAAACATAAATCAAGCGAAAAAACAAGGTTTGTCAATTGTGGAATATCATCCTCTTTTGGAGAGACAACCGGAATGGGAAAAAGATATGGAAGAACTTTCCGCTATCTGGAAAAAATTCAAAGGCTCGGGTGAGTTCTCTTTCCTGATTGGAGAACCTGCTATAGACAATCCCAAAGACAGGAAATATTTTCTGGCACTCCTCGATAACAGAGTTGAAGCATTTGTGGTTTGCACTCCCGTTTACACAAGAAACGGAATTTACTTCGATGTAATGCGCCGCCAGGAAAAAACTTTAAATGGATTGCCGCAGTTATTATTTACAGAATCTTTTCGTATCTTAAAAGAGCAAGGATACACGATGGCAACTCTTGGAACTGCACCACTTTCATACGAACATACAACTGATTCGGAGCAAAGTAGAATAATTAAAACAGCACTCAAATTAGCGTTTAATCGTTTGGGATATTTTCATAGATTCAAACCACTTTATAAATTTAAAAGACAATTTGGTCCAACCTCGTGGGAAAGTCGTTACCTTGCATTTTCACCTAAACTATTCAATCCGATTATTCTCTATGCTCTTCTGAAGGTTTATGATCCGACCAGTGTAACCAGAAAACTTTTATATCAACTGAATTCCGCTTGGAAAAGTATTAACAAACTAAAAGATGGTTCCGTTGATTTTTTAGGTTCTACTTCCGGAAATGTAATTAAAGGAATCAAAGGAACAAGTCATAAAGCAGTTGGGAAAACTAAAAGGAAAATTACTAAACTATTGCAGTAGTTTTTTTTAAGAAGACTGTGGCTAATTTTGTGCTCCAAGTTCAGATTGAAAGAAAAGCAAGAAGTACCTGGCACGCAGCCGATAGGCAATATTCACTCCATTTTATTAAGAGTGTTGGAGTACTCTAAACCAAAAAAGCCCTGCTCGATAAACGAGTCAGGGCTTTTCGTTTAGGGAGGAGTTATTTGATTTCCGGTTTTACCGGTAAGATCATCAAGTAATTTTCACCATCTAATTTTTTCATTTTTGTGCCAAATTCCCAGACTGTTTTCAATCCTTCAGGAATAACGGATGAAGCTTTCATACCAAGTGTAAATGTCATATCAGAATCATCACCTTCAAATTCAACAAGTTTCACTTCATTTTCCAGATCAGCCAGTATTTTCATTTCCTTAACTGCCAGATCCATTCCACCCAGCGCATCAATTAGTCCACGTTCAAATGCCTGCTTGCCGGTCCAAACTCTACCTTGCGCAATCTTATGAACATCATCTTTTGGCAGGTTGCGTCCTTCTGCTACGATCGAGATGAATCTATCATAGAAGTGTTGAATGGCATCTTCAGCAATCTTCTTCTCTCCAGCAGTAATTTGTCTGTGAGTTGAACCGAAATCGGCATGTTTACCTTTCTTCACGGTATCCCAGTTTACATGGATCTTTTCATACAATCTTTCAAAAACGGGAAATATACCAATCACACCGATCGAGCCGGTTATTGTAGTTGGCTGCGCGATAATTTTATCTGCAAAAGCTGCAATATAATATCCACCGCTGGCAGCTACACCGCCCATGGAAACGATAACAGGTTTCTTGTTTTTCCCTGTTTTACAAAGTTCAACTTCTCTGGCAATAACATCAGAAGCAAGAGCAGAACCGCCGCCGCTATTTACACGGATGATAATACCTTTTACCGTTTTATTTTCACGCGCTTTCTTAATTGCTTTTGCAGTTGTTTCCGAGCCTATGGATTTTCCGGGAATCCCTTCACCGGAATGGATGTTGCCAACTGCATAGATAAGTGCGATATTATCTTTTTTACTTTTACTCCATTTAGTTGTTGCAGCATTGTTATGATATTTCTCTACTATCTTACCAGATTGATATTTATTTTTTATTTCTTTTTCAAGTTGATCTTCGTAGATCACCCCGTCAATAAGCCCAAGTTCAAGTGCTTTATTAGCATTCCAATACGGTCCTTCATCGATAAGCTGTTGTACAGGTTTTGTTAGTTTCTCACCTCTTCCCTCTTCTATCATCATCACGATTTCATTATAAATATCTTCTAGAAGAGCTTCATAAGTTTCGCGCTCTGCATCTGTCATGTGATCTTCACTTATGGAATTGCCGGCTGTTTTGTAATCATGACTTTTCAGGTTGACCACATCTATTCCAAGCGTATCGAGCAAGTTTTTAAAGTAAGGTATATTCACAGAAATACCTTTTAGATCTATTGAACCGATTGGATTAAGATATATTTCATCGGCAACAGAAGCTGCAAAAGCATAATTAGCGCCGCTTATCCCTTCGTAATAGAACACGATCTTTTTACCGCTTGATTTGAAATCTAACAGTGCATTCTTGAGTTCAGTACGTTGAGCAAATCCGGCAGCAAAATTTCCGGATTTAAAAACAAGACCTTTTACATTCTCATCTTCCTTAAGTTTTTCTATATCTTCAATTATATCAGATAAAGTTTTACCTTTTGACATCACAATTTTGAAAGGTCCGATCTTTTGAACCGGATTTTTTTCCATTATCTCACCTTTCAATTCGTAATCGAGAAAATAGTTCTTTTTCTTTCCGATAAATGTGCGGAACGCCTTGTCTGATGCACTTAAATAGTATTGACCGTGAGAGAATTCATTTTCGGTATCTGCGCTTACACTGCTGCCTATTCCAAAATTCCCAAAAGAAATTCCAAAATCAATACCAAAGGTTTCATCTTCCATATTATAGGAACCGCCAAGTTTTACACCATCCAGAATTTCTGTTTGTAATCCTGCCACAGGTTTGGAAAATTCTTCTCCATCATAATTCATATCGGCACTCACGGTAAGCCTGTCTGTCCATTTACTATCAAAGAATATTGGTCTTACTGCCACACCAAGACCGTAATTTCTTTCATCATTGAACACATCATTCATAACAGCTCCGATCGATAAAAAATCTGCCGGACGGAACAGGATGGATTCGGATAATTTTCCATCTTTGAAATGCTTGTTATTCCAATCCCAGGAAGTTCCAAAATAAAGGTTTGGAGATAATTCTGCCATAGAAGAGAATATAGCTAATCTGTGTGAAGAGCTTCTTCCATATTGATCCAGTATGTATGTAAAATTATTACCGCCAATTATAAGTGAATAATCCTCCTCAGAAAAACCATCCTTATCATAATTTCCCAAAAAGGTGAATCCACCACTATTTCCAACTCCCATCGCTGCCGGATTTACTTTTGCAGCCATAAAGTTATCTGTGTTTGCCAGCGAATTATAAGCCAACAACGCTCCGGTTAATCCAATTAACAATAATACGAATAAAATCTTTTTCATTTTTCATTTCTCCTTTTTAGTTTATTTAAAAGTTTAACATAATCCATTTTCTGTGTCCTCCTGAGGTTTCTTTCAGCCTTACTTGCGAAGGAACTCATGGAAGAACTTGCAGCTTTACATCTTGCTTGGATAGAGATTCTTCCCAAAAACAACGTGCAAGATTCGTCAGAATGACAGTAATTTTTCATTATATTTTCCTTAATAAATATTTACAAAATTAACTTCGTCATTGCGTCCATTCTCCGTAGTACTACGAAGGACGAAAGGAACGCAAGTGATGTGGCAATCATTTCTTTCTCTTCTCTCACTGCAGAGATTGCTTCGCTCGAAGCCGTAGAAAGAAAACTCGCAAAGACAATTTTTTACCTTTCTAACTAAAACTCTCAATTTTGCAAATTTCACTTTATTTCTCCAGTTTATAAAACTTTATACTTCCATTACTGGTTGTAGCCGTGATCTTTTTACCACCCTTATTTATCTTCCCGACCAAACTATTTTTTGAGAATTTGGATGACGTAACCTCAATCCCGTTAAGATCGATGCGGGAATTGGAAGTGGAAGCATCAATATTCAGATCAAGTGACGGATCGAGAGATATTCTGATAGAACCGTTGGATGTTGAAAGATAGATGTCGTTCTTCATTTTCTCATCGATTTCAAGAGTTATTTTTCCATTGGAAGTAACCCCTTTCTTGAATCCGGGAGTTCTCACAACCCGAATGTCTCCATTTGAAGTATAAGCTTCTGCTTTTCCATTTAGATGAACAAATTCAACTCTTCCGTTACTTGAATTCGCAATAAAACTTCCCTTTGAATCAAAAACCTCGATTCTTCCATTACTTGTTTTCAAGTTCATTTCACCTTCGCAGTCAATGATAAGAATTGTACCATTTGAAGAATTAATATCGCTCACTTTAACGCTTTTTGGAACTTTTATTTCATATTGTACGCTTACTTTGGGATTCTTCTCAAGAGTTTTTGTTTTTATTGTACAACCATCTTTATCCAGAATTTCTATCTTGATTTTTTCAAACTCTTTTTTAGATTTTTTAGTTTCAAGAATTGCCGAAATATCGATGTAATCTTTCTCCCAACTTTTTATCTCAATTTTGCCGTTCCTGTTATCTACATTGAGTTTGCATCCCCTTTTTGGTTGGAATGTTTCGTGAAAGTTTTGCGTGATCTTTTTACCGTCAGAAGAAAAATTAAAATTCATATTAACCCCACCGTTATAATCATCATCATTTATGATTTGTTTCACAATGAAACCCGGATTATTCCCGATCCAACCAACAGAATATTTGGTTATAAAACTAATTGCACCACCCAGAAGCTGTCCCCAGAATCCGGTGATATGCTTAGTTTCATCAGGTGATTCCACAATGATCCCACGGGAACTGATCTCAACATGCTCATCATTATCATTCACAATAATACCTTCCGAGCTGATCTCTACAGTTTCATTATCATCAGTTACAAATAACCCGCCGTCACGAAATTCAACAACTTTCTTTTCATTTTCAATGATTGTTACCTTACTTTCATTAAATTCAATTTTTCCACCATCTTTTATAAGAGTATATGTCTTCCCCGATGGTAATTCAAGCTCGATTTTTGCACTCTTATCTGCTTTGATAATAACCTTTTGCTTTTTCTTCACAATTGTTACATCAGCATTCTTAGCGTGTTCTATCTTAATTTTGTTACCATCGCTGAATTCAATATCTTTGATGTGGATATTTTCAAATTCTAAGGTTATGCTCTTTTCCTTAACAGTTACATCTTGTGTAACCGCTGACAGCGTTAACACCGTCATTACCATAATCATAACTAAAATACATTTCATCATTTCTCCTTTTTGCCACATGACTTTCACTTACCATACACTGACTTTTTTGATAGCCAACCTTCAGAAGGTTAAGAATTCTTGAGAGTAACATAACCTTCGGAAGGTGTTTGCATAATCTCTTTTAAAGTCATTCTTTAGTCTGTGCTTGTCTGTAGCTGATTTTTTCATTTTTTTTCACTATTTTATTTCTCTACTTTTATATATCAGAGTTGCTCCAACAAACAAAGCTCCGCTAACTCCCACTTGCAGTAAAGTCTTCCAATTTATCAGAATTTTTTTCCATGATTCTATAATGTATAAATTTACATTCTCACTAAAAATTTCAGTATCTACTGATGCAGGTGTTGCTGTATGTATCAGTTTCATTATGTAACTGAGTGGAAGCGGAAGATGCCATTGCATAAGCGCATTGAGAATCATAAATAGAAATTGAACTCCCACTACTATTGCCAATCCCTGCATGAAAGCCTTATCTTTGAAAACTGCCGAACAAAAGAACGTTAAACCTCCAATAATTAAACCTGTTTTCATAAATGAGACAACAGACTGTGTCATTCCGGCAAAAGCTATATTGAAAATAAATTTATCTGTTACAGCCAATATTATTGCAGCAACTATGAAATTAAATAATGCAATTGCAAAGAGTACAAGCCAATTTCCGGCAATTCCAACAATATATCTGGAAGCTGATTGATACCAGATCGAGACCGGTTGTGAACAATGAAAAAGTTCGCTGTTATTTCTTATATTCTCATTTAATGCACCTTGTGTAAGAATTATTATGAAAATCAAACTTATGAATCCCGGTAATGCCATTATCGCAATATTTACAATGTAATTTATCATTTCGGAAGGTGGTGTTCCCTGTATATTACCCAGATCGAAATTAAGATTCCCGAAGAAATAAGAAGCAGCGGAAATTAAGATAATTAGCAAGTAGAATCCGGCTGTTATCCATAAAGGTATCATGAGTGTTTTCTTGTTTATCTGTAGATCTTTTCTGATGAGTGCTTTAAATTTATTCATTTGAACCTCCTACTTTTTCCAGAAATAGATCTGATAGGGATGGGCGGATTACTTTAGCATCTGTTATCTCGATCTTACTGTCTAATAATGCACTAACTTGTCCCAAGGTTTTATTGATGATCTTAGGATCATGCTGCTCAAGTTTTTCCCTTTGGTCTGAAGGAACTGTGAAAATCGAATATTCACTTTTCAGTTCTTCAATATTTTGCTGCAATATGACCTTTCCTTCATTGATGAATATTATATCCTGTAAAATCTGCTCTACTTCTTCAACCTGATGTGTAGAAATAATAATAGTTTTATTTTCATCATAGAAATCTCCAAGGATTATATTGAAAAACTCTTTTCGGAAAACAATATCCAATCCAAGTGTCGGTTCATCTAAAAGCAAGATCTTCACATTTAAAGAAAGTGTAATGAGGAGATAGAGTTTTGTTTTCATACCTTTGGAAAGAGTTGCAACTTTCTGATTCGGCTTGAGATCACTGTTTGCAAGTAATTCTTCTGCTTTATCATTATTCCATGAACTGTTTAATGCAGAAACGTAATCCATAGTCTGCTTTACTGTTAATCTGTCATCCAAGCTGTTCACATCGGGGATAAAAGCTATATCTTCATGTATTGATTCACGGTGTCTTTTTATTGTTTTTCCAAGAATTTCAATTTCTCCTTTATGCTTTAGAAAACCAAGAAGGCACCTCATCAAAGTTGATTTCCCGGCTCCATTCTTACCGAGCAAACCAATAATTCTTCCCTGCGGAATTTCTAAGTCGATATTATCAAGAGCTTTGAATTTCCCATAATATTTGGTTAGATTATTTACTTTAATTACATTTTCTTGTGTCACTTCTCCCCTCCTTTGTCATATGAATCTTCTATTAAATTCAGTAGTTTATTCTTTGAAATACCAAGTGATCTGCTTTTTGCTATCATTTTTTGTAGATCTGCTTTTATGAATTCTTGATAGGTTTTTGCTTTTAATTTTTTTTGTGCACCTTTCTCCACGAACATCCCAATCCCTCTTTTCTTAAAAAGGATCCCTTCATTAAGAAGCTCGCTAATCGCATTGGATATTGTTTGCGGATTTAATCTGTATTGCTTTGCCATAACACGGATAGAAGGCACAGCTTCCTCCTCTGTTAGAGAACCAAAGATAATTGCATTTTTTATCACACATTTTATCTGCAGATAAATCGGAGTATTCCCGTCAAACTTCATTCCACCTCCTTGTGTTTTACTGTATGGGTCAAGCGGAACACCGTGACTCTATTTGTCAATAACTTTTTTCTATCATGCTAAAAAAGCCCTGAATATTCAGGGCTTATAAGTTGGGGTTAAACAATTACTACTAAGCGTTTACATTACTTCATCAACTCTGTAATTATTTTTTTTGAAGCTTCACCATTTCCGTACAAATTAATATTGTAATTATTTTTCATCTGGATCATTTCCTGATAGCCGGAGATAATTTTATTTTCATCAGCACCAACAATTTTGTTAAAACCGTTATCAACCAATTCCACCCATTCGGTTTCATCCCTTAAAGTAACGCACGGTTTTTCAAAGAAAAATGCTTCCTTTTGCAATCCGCCGCTATCGGTCATAATTAATGAACAATTTTTTAGAAGATAGATCATCTCCAGATAACCAACCGGATCGATAATGATCAGTTGTGAGTTGTGAGTTGTAAGTTGTGAGTTGGAGATAATTTTCTTTGTACGAGGATGAAGTGGAAGAATGATTGGAATATCATTTGAAATTTTAGTAAGAGCATTAAATATGGAAACCAAACGTTTGGGATCATCGGTATTTTCAGCACGGTGAATTGTGGAGAGAATAAATTTTTCCGGAAGTTCGAAGTCAGGTTTTTGTGCCAGGTTGGAATAGAAAATGGCAGCATCCTGCATAACATCACCGCATTTCACAATTCGGGTAAGAGAGTTTTTTCCGATTCCTTCATTCTGTAGATTTTGTACTGCTGTATCTGTCGGACAGAACAATATATCGCTGATCTTATCCGTAAGTATTCTATTAATTTCTTCGGGCATGTTTCTATTGAACGAGCGTAATCCGGCTTCTACATGAGCAACTTTAATGTGTAATTTTTTAGCAGCGAGGCTACCTGCAATGGTAGAATTTGTATCTCCATAAACCAGTACCCAGTCAGGTTTTTCCTGCAAAAGCACTTCCTCGATCTTTTCTATCATTCTTCCGGTCATTGCACCGTGCGTTAGACTATTTATCTCAAGATTATAATCCGGTTTGGGAATCTGCATCTGATGAAAAAATATCTTGCTCATGTTAGCATCAAAATGCTGACCTGTATGAACAATTATTTCTTTTATATCTTTGTGTTTAGCTATTTCACGGCTTACCGCTGCTGCTTTGATGAATTGAGGACGGGCTCCGATTATGGTTATTAGTTTCATTTGTTGTTTACCTTTAAATACCATTCACAAGTTTGTTTAAACACTTCTTTAATTGAATGCTGCTGCACATATCCTAATTCCCGTATTTTTTCTGCACGGTAATCAGTTGAGGTTCCAAATTTTTTCATTCTATCACTATTGATTGGAAGCTCTTTTCTTATAATCTTTCCAAAGAAGTCAAAAACCTTCCCAATTGAAATGGCAATCCATAATGGTATGTAAATTTTTGGCATCGAAAATCCGTCATTCTTAGCAATAGTTTGCATTAGCTGTTTCACTGTTAGATATGGTTTATCGATACAATTAAAATTCTGTACTTCCGATTTAAATTTATCAAGCATAAAATATGTCATGTCAACCATATTCTCTAGTGCAACCATAGATTTTATATGGCTGCCATTTCCCACCATAAACATGGGTAATTTATGCATTTGATTGATAAGATTGTACATATTTGCAAAATTATTTGGACCATAGATCACAGATGGACGTAAAGTAATAAGGGCTCGTTCTTCTTCCGTTTCCTTCCATTTCCATAAAACTTTCTCTCCGGCAAATTTGGAGTCTCCGTAAACTGTATTGGAAAGATACTCGGCTGTTTCATCACAAGGATGGTTCTGATGCCCATAAGCTGAAACGGTGCTGAAGTATATAATTTTCTTAATTCCTCTTTTTTCAGCATAATCAGCAACGATCTGTGTTCCATATTCATTATTACTAAAGTAACTCTCTCTTGAAATACCAAAATCGTGTTTATCTGCGGCACAATGGATAATAACATCAAAATTCACATCATCAAATTTATGTAAATCCTCAATATTTCTTATGTCACCAATCTTTGTTTTTGTGTGATTTTCTATATTGCATTCTTTGCTATTATCAATTCCCAAAACCTGATGTCCTTTTTCTTCTAAATAATACATCAAGCGTGAGCCGACAAAACCATTAGAGCCTGTTATGAGGATGTTCATTTATTCTCCAGTAATTCTTTTAGGATATCTTCAATCTTTGATGCCTGTTTCGTTCTATTAAAATTGTTGTAAACATATTTATTCCCTTTTGATGCCATGGAATAAAGTTCTTTAGGATGATTCTTTAAATGTATGATTTTTTTCGCGAGATCTTCACTATTATCAGATTCAAATCCCAATCCTGTTCCAGAATCTTCAACAAGAGTTTTTGCTTCACCCTCAACTCCTAAAAGTATTGTTAGATCACAAGCCATATAATCAAATATCTTAGAAGGTAATGCCCCTGTAAATAGCGGAATTCTTTTTAATATTACTACTCCACAATCTGCTAGACAGAGATATTCATGAATCTTCTCACGATCAATCTCTCCAACAAATATTACATTCTTTAACCCTTTTCTAACAACAAGCTGTTCTAATTGATTCTTGTAAGGTCCATCCCCAACAAACAAAAATAGAACATTTTCATTTTGTAATATTTCAGCGGAATTAATAACAATGTTCAAATTTTGAGCAATCCCAATATTACCAGCATATATTACAATAAAATTATTTCTTGTTCTATATTTCTCTAGCAGGTTTTGTGGTATTTTTTTTGTTTTAGTAATAAATTCTTCATCTGTACCATTATGAATTATTACGATTTTATCTTCCATAATTCTTTTATCCATGATTCTATTTTTTATATAATTTGATATAACAATTATTCTTTCTGAAATGGAATATATTTTCTTTTCCATTCTCATACTTAATTTGATTGCTAATTTATTGTTTAATTCACCAAGATCAATAGCGCTATCTGGCCAAAGATCTCTAACTTCAAAAACTAATTTTGTTTTTGGGAAAAATTTCTTTAATATTATAGTAATTCCTGCAACGAAAAGTGGTGGTGATGAAGTATAAACAATATCATATTTTTTCCAATTGATTAGTGTATGAATAGTTCCGAAGATCATAAAGCTAACATAAAATAGCATGCGTGTAATAAAATTTTTCTTTTTACTAGTAAAGACCCAAACTCGGTTTATTAGAAAGTCATCAATTCTCTCTTTTTGAAATAGCTTATGCTTATAACCATCAAGGATAACTCCTCTCGGGTGATTGGGCATTTCAGTTAAAACAGTAACTTCATGTCCTTTATCCGCAAAATACTTAACATTTGCTAGTGCCCTGTTAGAAGGTGCACAAACTTCAGGGTAAAAATATTGAGATATATATAATATTTTCATGAAACTTCCTATTACTTAAAATATCTCAAAAATACGATTATAATTCCAGAATAACTAAAGATGATTGTAATAGCAGTATAAATTAACAATTTATTATTTTTCATTTTTAAACGATTATAAAAAAATATAAATAATAATATTATTATTAAGGCAACACTATTAAGGAAAAGTAATTGAATTCTATAATCCCTAACTCGTAACCAAATATTATAAAATAAATTACTATTTTGTTTTATGTTATAAGATTTTTCCAAATTGATTTTTTGTAATATATTGCTATTAATTGTTATATTATCAACTTCAAATAATAAAGTATCATTATCTGGGTAACTTAATATTAAATGATCACTTCTTTCAAGATCAAATTTTACTGGATCATCTTTTGAGATTCCGATTAGTAGTTTTGCTTTTCGTTCAGTATTTTTTTGAATGATCGAATATGATGGTTTAAGGTGTTGCATCGGTTCAGCTAACCATCCAATTTTAGGAGAATCAGAACCCTTTACTATTCTTAATGGATTTTTATAAGATGAGAAGAAAAAGAACTCACCATTAATCATGTTGAGTTCAATGACAGTATCACTAATTACATTCACTTCTTTAACATATTCAGAAAGATTAAATATTCTTATCCAATCTTCAGGATATTCCTGAAATAAAGAGTCTATAATTAGTAAATATTTCCCGTTGCTCAATAAAAATTCTCTTTTTATTGGATATTTTCCAATTTCACCTAGTAATTCTGAGTAATAATAATTATCATTTATTGCATAATTCTTAAACAAGCTTTTAGTTTGAATACTAAAATTATCTATCAGACATTCAGGAATAATTGTATTATGGGCTTGATAGCTTTTTGAAAACTGGCTTTCCATACTATTCGAATAATCTAAAAAACCGCTATCTGTAATAATATTATTATCGTTTGTATAATATACAAAAGATAAACCATCCTGATGTGAATGGTTCGGTAAAATCCCATTTGATCTTATTAACAGATAATCTTTTTCTTTGTTTCTAAGAATCCCATAACCTGCTAAGGTATCATGAAGACATAAATTGGAATTTATTTTAATATCATAATAAAATTTATGCCTATGTGTATCCCCGATTGGAACTAATTCATTGTTGGGAAATAAGAATGCTCCTTTATTATTCTCGAGAAAATGAATCCTTTTAATAACATCTTGAGTTAATTTATAATCTTTATTTAATATTGACATGAAAGA
Source organism: Candidatus Cloacimonadota bacterium (assembly GCA_030600585.1). Lineage (GTDB taxonomy): Bacteria > Cloacimonadota > Cloacimonadia > Cloacimonadales > TCS61 > Tenebribacter. The sequence continues at coordinate 41,522 of JAUVLU010000013.1, forward strand.
ATGAATTTGATTTGCAATTACAAAATTATAGCCTGCTGAGTTTTCCAAATGTATCCCCTTGGGAGAGATCGTCGTTATTATCTGCTTCTCAAACCTTTTAATTGCTTTCTGTGTATATTTATTACTTAGTGATTTTTTTGATATATGCTTACTTAGAAACAACAATGCAATATCTTGGAAAATCCCATGATTGTGTCTATATGTATAGTTTAATGGATTTGAAAGAAAGTACAATGCATCAGAACAATATTTATTAATGTCATCAGTAAGCATGTCATCAATTTCAAAAAACATACTATAATAATCTATAAAAAGTAAAATTGTAATTGTCCTAGTTGCAGTTGAATGGTCATTCCACGCATATCGTGATTTCATTGGATTGATTCTTTGATTATTTTTAATCCAAGAAAGAATTATTTCTCTACCTTTTACTAAAAACAAATCATTATGAGTTTTTTGATGAGCAATTATTAGATCCCATAAAATTGTTAAAGAGTGAGCATAGAGTTCATGAGAATTGTTTTTAAATTTTTCATGTAAATCCCAGATTTTATCAATATGCATACTTATTGGTATAAAATCATTAAATTGATAAATATCTTCTAATGAATTATTAGCTCTTATTATTACATTATCATCATTTCTTCGTTGCATTTTTACGTAATAATCAAATTGATCGTATCCAAGAAATTCAATTTGCAACTGAGGTTTAATTGTAGTACTAATTATAATTACAGTTGAAAATATAAGAAGAAAAATAATAATATAACAAAACCATTGATAAAAAATTTTCATAATTAATTAAGCTTCCTATACAAATCTAATAACTTTTTCTCTTCAATATACCAATTGAAATGATTCGTTATTGTTCTTTTACCATTTTTTCCCATCAAGCTTGCCTCAGAAGGATTATCTAATAACCAGCATATTTTGTCAGCAATATCATGAGGATCCGTTGGGTCTGCTGATAATCCAACCTTGAATTTATCTAATTTGTTACACCAATTAGAAAAATTGGAATATAGGATTGGGATTCCAGCTTCCATATACTCAAATATTTTATTAGATCTTAAAAACATATGATTTTGTACAGGCAAATATAATACTATTCCCAAGAAACTCTTTCTGGTTTCGTTTAATGCCTCCTCTCTTTTTCTCCAACCATAAAATCGAATCACTTTTGAATATTTGCTTAATAAATGTTCTTTAAAATCTTTGTTAGAGAATTCCCCAATTAATTTTATTTTTAAGTTACGATTTGTTTTATCATTAACTATTTTTATCGCTTTTGCAACCTCTTCTACACCTCGTATTTTTGTAATGCCTCCAAGATATACAAGAGCATCATCTTTATTATACTCATTAATATTTTTTGCTCCAATTATGGGATAATTATTTATTATAGTTCTTTTTTCATAAGATTTTAAAATATCATTCCCAGCTACGATAACACTATCAAAAAAACCTATTGCAATTCTTTCAATAATTGAAAAGATCATTGATATCAATTTACGTAGAAATCTTGTAGGAATATAATCTTTATTTAATATTTGCTTAGTCACATTTTCATGTACATCATAAATTACTTTCTTTTTTTTAATAATCTTTAAATATAAACCAATAATTATTAGTTCGGGATCGTGAAAATGAAAGATATCAGCATTCGATTTTTTAATTCTTTTCCAAATCTCTTTCCGTATTCCTTTTCTTTCTAAAACTTTTTCCCACTTTGGGAGACCATAGACATTAACATTCTCTACAATTTTGAAATCAAACTCTGCGGGGGCATGTAGGTCTACATTGTATTCTTTTGAAAGCGATATAGCCTCTTTATGAAAAATTCTAACATCATTCCATTGATGAACTGAAGTAAAAATAAATATCTTTCTCATAATTAATTATCTATACTATGTAACAGTTTTAATAATTTTTTCCCCTCGTTTTCCCAGTTATATGTTTTAATAAATCTTTGATGATCTTTTATGGATATCTGAAAATTCTTTGAAAACAACTCATTAACAACTGTCGCAATTTCATTTGCCGAAACAGGATTGTATGTAGCACCTAAATTAAATTCATTAACTAACTTACTCAATTCTGGAAAATTGCTAGATAATATTGGTTTTTTCATCTGTGCATATTGAAAGAACTTATTAGGTAAACAATAATAGTTGTTTTTGCATGAAGACTGATAAGCAATAATTCCAGCATCACATGCAGCTGCATACTGTAAAACTTCATTCTGTAGTACAGAACCAAGAAAATGCACTTTCTCTTCTACTGAATTGTTCTTTGAGATTTCTTTTAATTCGAGTTCAAGTGCTCCAGAACCAAGAATTGCAAAAACAATATTATCATGCCAATATTGTACGCTTTCAATTATATATTCTAATCCTCTTCCTGGGGCTATACCACCAATGTAAAGAACAATTCTTTTTGATTGATCTATTAGTGCTTTCTTTCGTATTATATTTTCTTCTTTAATCTCAAATTTATTAATTTTATTGATGTTCATTATTACCAACGGTCTCACAATTTTGTGATCCTCAGTTAGAATATCTGCAATACTATCATTTACCGTTATTACGGCGTCAGTTTTACGAATTGTTTTCTTTTGAATCCAATATAGTACTTTATATAATTTTGCATTATATGCATAATGATGCATTGTATCTTTCCATAATTCATGAGAATCATAAATAAATTTTTTCTTCTTTTTCTTGAACCACCATCCAAAAAATAATGTATAGACATCATTACAATATACAATATCTGGATTATATTTGTTAATATGATATAATGTAACTATAAAATATTCAAAAAACTTAAGTATTTGTACTAATGGATGGTTCGGAAGTTTTTTTGTTTTTAAAGGAGTCATTCTAATATTGATACCATGATAAAAGGAGGGATAATTATCTATATTGTCAGTAGTTACAAAAACTTTAACTTCATATTTCTCTGATAATGCTTCTGCCGTTCTTTGAACTCGACCATCATTTAAATAGTTACCAAACAATACTATTGCAATTTTTTTCTTTTTCATAATTTTATTATTTCCATGAGTTTATTTTCATCTATTTCCCAAGAATATTTCTTTCTGATATTTCGAGAATTGTTCTTATATTTTTCAAGATTTTCCATTTTTATAACATTTTTAATTGCAGATATTATCTCATCAATATTGCGATAATCAACAACCTTACCTAACTCTTCATTTTCCACAATTTTCTTCATTTCAGGATAGTTATTTGCAACAATAGCCAAACCAGCCATAATACATTCTAACAGTTTATTGGAGATAACAGTATAATGATTAAACGTATAGTGAAATAATTGAATACCTACATCAGCAGAAGCAATATAGTCTAAAACTTCATCTGGAGAAACTGCATCCTTCACAAACATTCGATCCTCAAGATTATTCTCTGCTATATATTCTCTAAGATTTACTATATCCGATCCTAATCCCATAAAAACAACAGCAATATTTTTAATATTTTTTACAGCATCAACTATTGTGAATATCCCTCTTATTTCTGTTATTGCACCATGATAAACAAGGATTGGGATATTCTGTTGTATATGAAATTCATCACGAAATAATGTTGTCGGTTTTATTGCTTCATAGCTTGAACAGTTTCGAATAGTATACACTTTTTCTAAACTATATTGCTTTTCGATAAACTCTGCTCTAGTATCTGTAGTTACTATTACGGCATTTGGCTTATTAATAAGATTTTTTTGTAAGAATCTCCACATCGATTGTCTGATTTTCGAACTATTCAAATATTTACTTCCAAAAAACCATAGTTCATGACTATCAAATATCAATTTTGCTTTGCAAATTCTTGAAACACAGTAGCCCACAGTTAATGTATCAAGATCATTTGCATAAACAATATCAGGATTTGTAAAGATTCCTACAAAAAATAAACCCAAATTAAAACTTAACCAGTTTAAGAATGAAGTAATATATAATCTAATCTTATTATTTTTTATAAATCTAAATATTGATCTCTTCTGTATTTTTTTTGTCATTTTAGATACTGAGGATATATTTTTCTTTTTGGAATAAAGAGATGAAAATTGCGGAATACGTCTAATTCTCACTTTTCCATTTTCTGAAATAGATAATCCTTTATAAGGTTTTGCTGCAATAACAGTAACATCATACTCCTGCTTACTAAAAGATATTGAGATATTTTTAACGCGTTTATCATGTGTAAAATCATTCCATACTAAAATTGAAATCTTTTTCATTTTATTTTCTAATCCTTTCCATCGCCATTTTCCAAAAAGATGTTATGTGTGAATATTTAACTAATCCAGTTAGTGGTGTCGCAGTTACAATAACTATGAATAGTAAACATTTAAAAATCAGATGTATCTGAAAATAATTTTGAATAATACCGATTCCCAGTAGTACAAAAAGATAACTGCTTACCTTAATAATATTATAGTTAATGTAATAATGCTTTTGTGCATTAAAATATAGAAACATTGTTCTGAAAATAAATGAAATCAAGCTAGCAAGAGCTGCTCCAGTCATTCCAAATTTGGGAATAAACATAAAATTAAGAATTATATTTAATAGTGCTGCAAATAAATTTGCGTATGAAATATATTTTGTTTTTTTTGTGAGTGTAACGCCAACTGTAAAGACCATATAAATTCCGAATAATAATTTCGAGAATGTAAGATACGGAACGACTTTATAGGCAACTAAATAATCTTTGTTCTGAGAAAGTAATCCTAATATCTCCGGTGAGAATAATGAAACTATAATAAATAATATGCCACCTATAACAGTAAAAATATTCAAAATATTCTTATAGATATTCTTAGCATTTGGATCATTCTGATATGAATACATTAGAGCACCCCATGACAACATGAAAGGTGCAACCAAAGCAAATTGAAGGAATGATGCTATCTTGGCTCCGAGAGAATATATACCCACCTGTGTTAAGGCAATATTATTTGGCAATAAGAATTTAAGCATATAACGATCTGTCATATTTAGAACCCAACTGGCTAATCCTGCTATTGCTAATGGTATTCCGATTATTAGAATCTCTTTTAAATATTCCCGTTTAAATGTCCACTTGATCTTATTTATCACTATGATAGCCATAATAATAAATGATATGATTATTGATATTAATACAGCTTCTTTAACCCCGATATATTTTCTATGCATTATAGCAACAAAATATATATTTAGAAGAATATAAATTAACAAACGACATACACTGAAAATCCCATAAGTTATTGACTTCTCATTAGCCCTTAATATTGACATTCCTAAAGTAATTAAACCTTCAAAATATGCTGCCAGAATTATTAATGTAAAAAGATAGCTACTTTGTTCAACACCAATTAATAAATTTGATAGAAAATCTCTAAAAATAAATAATAGGATGATTAAAAAAGCTGCAGATATTAAATAAAATATTATTGCTGTTCCTAGTATTGCTTTTCTGTCTTCAGATTTACTTTCATTGTAATATACTTTAAATAAAGCAGATGAAGAACCCATTAAGAGAATTATGACTATAATTGAATGTAAAACATTACAAATTTGCAGAACTCCATAATCAGATGGAGTTAAGTAAGCTGTATACAATGGTAACAATAATATTGCTACGATTTTTGTTGCTACATTACCTAACCCATATATTAATGAGTGTTTTCCTAATTTCAATATTGCTTCTTTAATCATAAAGTTCTATTATTTCTTCCTCAATTTTGTTTATTACTTGTTTCCAATTCAATTCATCTTTTATTCGCCTATATCCATTCTCACCCATCGCTATTCTTGTTTTAGAATCCACAAGCAATTTTGTAATCTTTTCACTTATATCTTCTTTCGAATAAGGATCTACAAGAAAACCCGTTTCTCCATCAATCACAGCATCTACAGCCCCACCAGAATTACCAACTATAACGGGCTTCTTACAAGCACTAGCTTCCAAAAAAACAATTCCAAAACCTTCGACATCATAACCTTCTTTTCTATTCGGCATTACAAATATGTCGCAGGCATTCATGTAATCAGCTAATTCTTCATCTGGCACATATCCTGCAAATATTACATTTGCCTTAACATTACATTTTTCTATTAATTCAATTAGATGTTCTTTATAATGACCTTTGCCAACAATTAAATACGTGAGATTCGGAACCGACTTTAATATTATTGGCAACGAAGAAATTACCATATCATTTCCTTTTCTAGGAATTAAATGCGAAATTGTTAATATTAATTTATTCTTCTTAGGGATATCAAACTTATCATAAACTTCATTCCGTGTATTATGAGGATAGAATTTGTTTACATCTGCACCAAGATTTATTATTCTAATTTTTTTTGTATTAACTCCCAAATTTATTGCTAGTTCTTTAGTGTAATTGCTGTTTGAAATAACTAAATCTGCAGCATTTAGAATAAATTTTTGAAATATGTTATAGTTCCATCGTTTTTGATATTTTATCAATTCTGAACCATGTATATATACAATAAACTTATGACTAAAAATGATTTTCGCAAAAATTCCAATTGATCCTGGACCAATGGCTGTCGAAGAATGAATTGCCCATTTTCCACGTTTATCTGAAAGATACTCAACTAATATTTCTAATCTTGGGAAAAGAGACTTAAGGAATTGCCTATTAATAATCAATAATAAAATATAATGAAAAGCTAATTTTGAATCATTACTTTTTTTGTATAAAATTTTAAGTACTTTATACATTGATTTCCAATATGGCGTTAATAGTTTTGGTAATCTAAATATTTCATATCTTTCCTTCTCTGAAACTGGATCTTTCTTAGTCTTCTGACATATAATTACTTTCTTCCCATGTGACCATTTATTTGCAATTTGATACATATAGGTTTCAATTCCGCCTTCTGCAGGTGGAAAACCTCTTGTGATAATTATAGAATTTATTTTTCCCATATTAACTCTTATGTTACTTTTATTAATTGTAAATACTTATTATGTAATATAACATTAAATTCTGATTCTTGTTCGATAGAATAGTATTAAGCAAATCTGCTTTTGTTGATAATAGATACAGTCCCCATCTTTCAGATTACATCTAAAGCTGAAAAAGGACTTTGTTATTTTGTTCAATCTATTTGTTATCATATCATTAAGATTAATTATTAATTTAATAAATAAATGAGAATCCATAATTACAACCTTACTTCTTCTTTTTGAGTTGTCCATTTATAAAACAGCTCTGTAATAGCTATAAACAAAGCCCAAATGAAATTATAATGATATTGAGTTAAGACTACACATGCTAAACTATTAACTAATTGACCAACAATCACACTGAAAACTATTATAGATATTGATTGTATTAATATATCTTTTGTGGTTTTGATGACATAAATTAGTTTCCATAGTACTTTAGTAAACAGATATAGGAATAATAATAGACCTATTATGCCCATTTTCCAAAACAGGGCGATATAACTATTATCCACTAGATTCTTAATATTATTCGATAGAAGAGGAAAATGGGCTGAATCACCTAAACCTCTTCCCCAAATTGCATCATTTTTAGTGATATCCAACACTTTAATGAATGTATATATTCTAATTGCTAAGCTGGAATCCATTTCACCTTTCTGCATTTTTTCTGTACGTTCTATAAGAACATCAGTATCTAATGAAATTTTATTAAAAACAAAAAGTACAGAGAACAATAATAAACCAAGAATAGATAGTTTTAATAAACTTTCTTTCAGGTTCATTTTTCTACTTATAAGATCAAGAAGGTAAAATACCGTTATCGATATAGCAGTTGCAATCCACAAAGAACGCTGCATAGTTAGAAGAATTCCAACTGACATTAAGATAATTGAGAAATAATAGAAAATCTTTTTTAGTGGAGAAATATCCTTAATCCTTATGAAACTAAGTGAGATAATTAAGCCAATTAAAATAACATTTCCAGATCTTGTTAATACTCTACCACCTTTGGTAATGAAAAGATATATCATAATAATCTCAGTAGAAGCAATGGAGGTAAAAATAATGCAATACTCAAAAATTTTTTTAATGATCCTTAAATCACTTTTTTCCTCAAATACGGTAAGAAAAAAATAAAATGCTATTGGATAGAACAAGAATTTGATAGTTTCATAAAAAATAAATATCTTATCATAGTTGCTATATATTCCTCTTATAGCGTTAATAATAATAAGAACAATAAAAAATAAAAAGGTAAGGAAAAAGCTATTATCAATTCTGATACCTCTTAAACTGTGAATTAGAAGAATAATTAAGATAAAAAATGATGAGTATAGATTAACAAAAACATAATTAGTGTACCAATAAGTTTGAGGGAATACAATAAGGAAAAACAAAATTGCAAAAATTATTTTTTTTGAATCAAACAATATTTTTGGAAAATAAAATATTATGATTGGTAAGGTAAGAATCAAAAAAAATAGTTGATAATTTAAATGAAAAATGTAAACTGAAATTAAGATCAGAAAAAAAAGTATAAAGTAGAGTACGTTATTTTTCTTTTCAGTTATTATCATTTTATCTGTTATTTTGTAAATGTCTTCATGATTTGAGTAATTTTATCCGCATGGTTTTTATCTTTATTCATTTGTTTGATTAATTCTAAAATTATCATACATCCTGCAGAAAGAATAAAAGCAATTAAAAAAGATAATATGCAGATTACAGCACGTCGAGGAGATGTTCTTTTACCGGCAGGGATAGCATTATCAATAATCTCTAACGAAGGAAGATCCTTCATCTCTTCAATTTTTGCAGATTCATATTCAGAATATAAATATTTGTAAACTTTGCTGTCGATTTCCAATTGAAGGACAAGGTTAGAATATTGCATTTTTAGTTCTGGTATACTACCAAGATTTAACAAATAGTCAGATTCTCCCGATGAAGTAGGATTTCCGAGATCATCTATTTTATTTTGTAGTATGCTAATTTTATCTTCAAGGGTATTCATTATGGGTGATTTAAGACCATAATTCTTCAATGCCAATTCCAATTCTATTTCTGATGAAATTTTCCGAGCTACTAAGTCAGAGTAATGTGAAATTATTGCATTTGTTTGTTCGTTTATTGAAATTGTGTGATGATCTTTACTAAATTGCATCAATGCTACTGATTGTGAATCTATACTTGATTTTTCTTCTTTCAATCTTTTTTCTAGGAAAATTCTTGTTTGTCTTCTTTTTGTTTTTCTTGTCTTTAAATTATATTCTTCCAATCTTTCTAAATAATAATTTGCTATTCCTGCAGAAAGGCTTTTATCTTTTGTTGTGATTAAAATCGAGATAATACCCGTTTCTTCATTAAAATTGATTTTAGTAATTTCATTATTCAATTTCCTCACAGTTTCTTCCATAGATAATAATGAATCATTAAAATCAATTTTTAATAATTCAATTAAATTAAATTTTCGAATAATATCTTCAGAGAAATTTCTACTTTTCATTATTGCTATTAAGTTCTGATTTTCGTTAGTCCCACTACCTAACAATGATGAATTTAATCCAAAAAGCGACGAGCTACTTAATGAAAAACTATTTCTTTCATATTCCAAGGTCATAAAAGTTGCAGTAGATGTCCAAGTAAATGGAACAACTAAACTATAAACTATTGCAATAATACTCACAATAAGCGTCGTTAACAAAATAAACTTCTTATGCTTTGCTAAAATTAAGAGTACATCCAATATATCGATTTGCTTGTTTTCCATATATAATCCTTATAAATAATTTTTGTTTATATTTTTTAATCTTGTTTCTCTGTCAATTGAAAACATCATTTCTTGCTATACTTCGTTTTCACTTCTACCCTTTCACATTCATTATATATCGGACAGGTAGAACATTTTGGGTTACGTGGTGTGCAATGATTCTGACCAAATGCCACAAGGTAAGAATTGTACATAAGCCAATGTTTTAAGGGTAGCTTGGAACGTAAAGCCATCTCGGTTTCAAAAGGAGTTTTGGTCTTTATATAGCCGAATCTATTGGAAATTCTGTGAACATGAACATCTACGCAGATCGCAGGTTTTTTAAAGGCTATAGTCCGAACCAGATTCGCAGTCTTTCTACCAACCCCCGGCAGCTTGATAAGATCACCGATCTCCTGCGGAATTGTATTATTAAATTTCATTTTGATTACTTTGGGAAGCTCTTTTAAATATCTCGCTTTATTCCTGTAGAATCCAACCGGATAGATCATTTTTTCTAATTCTTTCACAGAGAATTTGTTTATATCTTCTGGTTTATTTATAATTTCAAATAATCTATGTGCAACCTCTGATGTTATTTGATCTTTGGTTCTGGCGCTTAGCATTGTAGTTACTAATATTTTAAATGGATCCTTAGTTTGAGCTTCGATGAGATCGACAACAGGAGTAGGATAGCTTTTAAATTGTTTTTCCAAAATTTTATATATTTTACTAATATCCATTCTTTTTCCTAATTTTCTTGTATTAAAAATTGGTCCCGATAACAATCGGGATTTATTGGGATGCCCTTCCGCCAAAAGGTCGGTTATCCACTACCAAAAACATTATAAATTCAACTTTTGTATTACATAAACAATTGGTCGGGATGATCCCGATTTATCGGGACGCCCTTTCGCCCGTAAAGATCGGTTATCCTCAAACAAACACCATATAACACAATACTTTGCACTGTAAAAATGGTCGGGATGAGAGGATTTGAACCTCCGACCTTTCGCCCCCCAGACGAACGCGCTAACCGAGCTGCGCTACATCCCGACGGTGGACATATTTGAAATATCACTATTTGCTGACAAGTATTATCTTTCTATTTTCTTTTTGATTTCTTGTATGAAAAATTGACACAATCACTGAAACTCAATTTTTTGTTTTTGAGGTTTAAATGAGCATTGTATCATTGTCTAATATATATCACAGCTTTGGAGCTGAAAAACTTTTCCAAGCGTTAAGTTTTTCTATAGAACATAATAGCAGGATAGGATTAGTTGGTAAGAATGGCAGCGGAAAAACTACTCTTTTCAATATTCTTACACAAAATTTAATCCCGGATAAAGGCAATGTACATAAATCTAAAACCGCAAAAATATCCTACCTGACTCAGGAACCTGAACTGGACGATTCACTTACCCTGAAAGAATGTGTGCTGCAATCCCGACCTGATCATATAGAACTGAGTGAACAACTTAGGAAAGCCGAGTTGAAATTGGCTGAAGATGATTCTCAAAAAAACTTGGATCATTATGCACAAATGCAGCAAAGATTTGAGTTGGCTGGAGGTTATCATTTTAATACGGAAATGAAGTTGGTTCTAACAAGTTTGAACTTTCCGCAAGATGTTTGGAATCAGAAAATAAGGAACTTTAGCGGTGGAGAAAAAACCAGAATTCAGCTTGCTACGATCCTGCTTCAACCCTTTGACCTGCTGCTTTTGGATGAGCCTACAAATCATCTTGATATCGAGATGATATACTGGCTTGAAAAATATCTCTCATCTCTGAATAAACCATATCTTATCATATCTCATGATCGTCATTTTCTGGATAATACCGTAACTAAGATCGCTGAGATTAGGAATTACTCGATTGATCTTTATTCAGGAAATTACAGTCAATATAGAGAACAATTACAACTGCGGTTGGAACTGCAGGAAAAGACATTCCGCAAACAGCAGAAGAAGATCGATAGAATGGAGAAACAGATCGATCAATACCGTATTTGGGGACGTGCGAGAGATAGCGAAAAAATGTTTGTAAGGGCAAAAGAGCTTGAGAAAAGGCTTGAAAAAATTGAGAGAACCGATCTTCCCAAAAAAGAGAAGAAGATCAAACTGAATTTTGAAACTGAAAAACGCAGCGGAAATGATGTTTACACATTCGACGACATGAGCTTCGGCTTCCCAGATAACACATTAGCTTCCAACGTAAATTTAAGAATATTCTATCAAAATAAAATTGCAATTCTGGGAACGAACGGCTGTGGTAAAACTACATTTCTTAAACTCCTTAATGAAGAGATCCTGCCCATTTCCGGAAAAGTAAAAAAAGGCGCAAGTTTGGACATCGGTTATTATGATCAAATGCATCTTGAACTTGATGATTCATTAACTGTTATGCAGACTATTTGGCAGCTTGTTCCAAATACACCAAAAGGATATGTCTTTTCTTATCTGGCAAAATACGGATTTACCGGAGATGAAGTAGAAAAGCAGGTTTCCGTTCTCAGCGGAGGAGAAAAAGCCAGACTATATCTGGCAAAATTAATCCATGAAAAACCAAATTTTCTGATTCTTGATGAACCGACAAACCATCTCGATATTAATATGATCTCTTATCTCGAAAATGCTTTACTGGAATTTGACGGCACAATTGTTTTCGTTTCACACGATAGATATTTTATAGAAAAAATTGCTAAGAAAAAATGGATATTCACATCCGGTACAATTAAAGAAACTTCACAAAAACTGGACGACCTTTTCTTCCAAAAAGAGAAGAAAAAGAAAACTGAAAACAGCAAACCGAAAAGCACTGAAAACAGAAAAACAAATCCATTTGTATTGAAGAAATTATTAACTACCATAGATCAAACTTTGGCTTTTCTCGATTCTAAAACTGAAAAACTTGATCTTTGCGAACTCGAATTCTCTAAACAGGAAATTTATAATGACCGGCAAAAAGTAAAATCTTTGACAGGCAATATAAAGAGAATAAAAGAGGAAATTGAGGATTTGAAAAAAGAACTCGATGAACTTGAGAATGAATATCTGGAGTTGTTATGAAAATTGGATTTACCACATCTTTTCCTGTTGAAGTTGTAATTGCCGCCGGGCACACACCAATAGATATGAATAATATTTTTGTAACCGGAAATGCTGCCGATTTTGTAGAACAAGCAGAATTTGATGGTTATCCACGGAATATTTGCAGTTGGATAAAGGGGATGTACAGCGTTGCGCTGTCTTCCGGTATTGACGCTGTAATCGGTGTGGTGGAGGGTGATTGCTCTAATACTCATTCACTGATGTCCACACTTGTAGATAAAAACATTGAAGTGATCTCTTTTTCATTTCCACACAATAAAGATAGGAAAAAACTTGCGGCTGAGATAGAAAAACTGGAACAATATTTCAAGGTAGAACACTCAAAGGTTCTTGAAGTGAAAGTACGACTCGATAAGATCAGGAAGAAATTGATCCGACTCGATGAGCTTACTTTTAAGGATAACAAAGTAACCGGATTGGAAAATCATCTCTGGCTGGTGAATTCATCAGATTTTAATGGAAATCCTGATGATTTTGAAATAAGACTGGATAAATTCATTTTGGAAGCTGGAGAACGAAAATCGATAAATTCCGATTTCCGATTTGGATTTCTGGGTGTTCCACCAATTATTACAGATCTTTATGACTTTTTATTAGAATATAACGTAAATGTTGTTTTCAATGAAATCCAAAGGCAATTCAGTATGCCATATCTGGAGAATGATATTGTTGATCAATATCTGCATTACACCTATCCATACACGATTTTTGATAGATTAAAAGATATACGGGATGAGATTGAAAACCGCAAACTCGATGCAGTGATCAGTTACTCACAATCCTTCTGTCATCGGCAGATCGACAATATTCTCATAAAAAAATATATTGATATTCCCGTTCTTACAATAGAAGGTGATCAACCCGGTGAATTGGATGCCAGAACAAAACTCAGGATCGAAAGTTTTTTGGATATGCTGAAATACTAACGTAACTCGAAATTCCGATTTCGAGAAGAATAAGAGTAAGATTGGAATCTTGCTTTTACTCGTTCCTCCCGAAAGTATTCGGGATCTTGGGAATGCAAATAACTCGATCTACCGGATCGGGTAAGGAGAAATATAAAATGAAATTTATAATTTTAGCTTTTATTTTTTTGTTATTTTGTTACTCACTATTTTCTCAAGATAACATACTGAATTACGATAAACAAATCTCAGAATTAATTGAAGATATCAATAAAGAGAATGTTTCAATATTAATAGAAAAATCTGAATACAAGCTAACTGTTCTATACAACGATGAGAAAATTAAAAGCTATCCTGTAGTTTTTGGTTCAAATCCAATTGATGATAAACTGCAAGAAGGTGATTGCTGCACTCCCGAAGGTGTTTTTAAAGTTCGCACACATTATCCGCATAAAAGCTGGTCAAAATTTATTTGGATAGATTATCCGACAGCAAATTCATGGGAAAAACACAATTCTGCGAAATCCAAGGATTCAATTTCTGATAATGCAACTATCGGGGGTGAGATTGGAATTCACGGAGTTCCCGATGGTTATGATAATATGATCGATGAAAAATACAACTGGACTCTTGGCTGCATTTCACTAAAGAATATCGATGTTAATGAGATTTATCAAATAATAAAAGTGGGAACTAAAATTGAGATCAGAAATTGAAATAAGAAGACCTGAAACAAAACAAGAATTCGACAAATATTATGATCTGCGCTGGCGAATTTTGCGAAAACCGTGGAATCAACCAAAAGGAAGTGAAAAAGATGAAATGGATCAGACAAGCATTCATATCATGGCTATTAAAGACGATAAAGTAATTGGTTGTGGACGTGGGCATTTTAATTCATCTGTAGAAGCTCAAATCCGTTATATGGCTGTTGATGAGAGTTTTCAAGGACAAGGAGTAGGTTTAAGAATATTAAAGGCTCTGGAAGAAATATTGACAGAAAACGGAGCTAAAGAAATTATTCTTAAAGCTCGTGAAAAAGCTGTTTCACTTTATGAGAAACAGGGATACAAAATTTATAAAGAAGGTAAGATATTGTTTGGTGAGATCAAGCATTATTGGATGAGGGAAAAATGAAAATCGACATATTAATCAAAAATGGAATTATTATAGAATTTGATAAAAATCCAGCAATAAGCAGCATAGCAATTACAGATGGTAAAATTCTGGAAATAGGAAAAGAATTAGAACAGAAATATGATGCAAAACAGATCATAGATGCAACAAATAAAATCGTGATGCCCGGCTTTATAAATACTCACTCCCACGTGGCAATGAGCTATTTTAAAGGTTTGGCAGATGATCTTCCTCTGCAAGAGTGGTTATCAAAACACATTTGGCCGGTTGAGAATAAATTCCTATCAGCAGAATTTGTAGAAGATGCAGCTCTGCACGGTTGTGCTGAAATGATAAAAAACGGAATAACCACTTTCAGTGACATGTATTTCTTTGGAGATCAAACAGCTATGTCAGCCGAGAAAATTGGTATTCGTGCTGTCTTAGGTGAAGGTGTTCTGGATCTTCCGGTCGCTAATTACCAGAATGCAGATGAGATATTTGCTTACATAAGAAAAATGCATGATAAATATGAGAAAAGTGAGCTTATTGATTTTGCAGTTGCTCCTCATGCTATCTATACTTGTGGGAAAGAGAATCTTATTAAAGCAAAAGATCTGGCACTGGAACTTGGAATTTTACTTCATATCCATCTTTCCGAAACTAAACAGGAAGTGCAGAATTGCATCAAAAAAACCGGTTTACGCCCGGTTGAATATTTGGATTCATTCGGCTTTTTTGAAGGAGATGTTGTCGTTGCTCATGCAATTTGGATAGATGAGAATGAGCAAAATATCCTATCTAAAAATAATACTTCAATCGCAATTAATACAAACAGTAATTTAAAATTAGCTTCCGGATTCGATTCGTTCAAAAGTTACCTGGATCATGGAGTTAATCTGAGCATTGGAACAGACGGAGTTGCCAGTAACAACAATCTGAGTATAATAGAGGAAATGAGCTTTACCTCTAAAATGCAAAAAGCTTTGAATAACGATCCAACTATTTTCCCGGCAAAAGAGATGGTGCAAATTGCAACTATTGGCGGTGCAAAAGCTTTGAAAAAGTGCGATCAGATCGGCTCAATTGAAGTTGGTAAAAGAGCTGATATCATCCTCATTGATATAAACAATATAGAAGCACAACCAATGTACGATCCATATTCTCATCTGGTTTATTCATTAACTTCAGAGCAGATAAAAGATGTAATTATAAATGGGAAGATCGTAATGAAAGACAGACAGTTAGTTAATATCGAAGAAAAAGAATTGATTGAGAAGGCAAAATATTATCAAAAAAAGATAGCGGAATTCAATCATGTTAGATAAAAAAAGCGGAGGGAAAACCCTCCGCAATTCCAATTATTACCACAAATACTTCAAATCTAACTGCCATGAATTAAATTGAGAAAAATCACTTCCAAAGTTAACATCGACTTTTAAACATTCAAATAGTGTGATGGTAGTTCCAAATGCAACGTAACGGTCAGTTTCCCATCTGCTGAATTCATTATCCTCGAAATATTCAAGTTCCTGTCTTATCAATTTCAATCCCATTCCACCAAAGATCTGAATAGCTTCATTTAATTTGTAACTTACTCCAAACGGTACTTCAATAACCACTTTCCAATCCTTGATCTCAAAATTGTTTTCTCCACTTGTAGAAGTTGAATCAGTATATGTAGTATCAGTGTATATGTCTTGAGAAAAATCAAGAATGTAGTAAGATTCATCTCGCACCGTTTCACCATACATTCCAAACAATTTAATTCCATAGAATATATCTAATTTTTCTTTGTTTATTGCTTTCCCAAATCCTAATGTAGCTGTATACAATTCCGTATCTTCTATTTTATCATCTTCATAAATATCTTTACGTTCACGATTTAATTCACTATCTTCATAATCTAAATTATGATAAGAACTTAAGTATTCGTAATCGGTTGATTGTTGAATATAATGAGACTCCAGGAAAAAACGATTTACTGTGCCGGTTTCTTGAGTTTCCAATAAAATAGAAAATCCCATATCTTCAATTTTATGTTCGATATTTTCTAATCTCTCAAATATATTTCGATCAGAATAAACTACACTATTGTAGTAAGAGAACCTTTCATAGTCGTATTTACTTAAGTAGAAATCTTCAATATCATTTTTTGAATACATCATTGTAATATCAGTTTTATAGTTAGATAATAATCTGAAATTAATTCCCGTTGAGAAATAATCGTTATCATAATCATAATCTTCAATATCTTCATAGATAACATAATCCGGTTCTTCTATTTCCAATTCATCATGAACAATATCTTGCCAGTTAACTCCATATTTAAAGAAACATCCCAGATGAAAACTATCCGATAATTCATAAGATATTGTGTTATTTATCAAGCTTGCTCCATATTCAGTACCATCAAAATAAGTAGAGTTACCGTAATAATTAATAATATCATCCAAATATATACGTGGTTCACGATTGTTACTGGCAATATCTGCATTAACTCTAACACATAACTTACTGGCTAACGGCATTATGCTGAAGTTGATGTTTTTTGCACTAAATCCTTCATAACTATTTGAGTAACCGTTATTAATGATCTGCACATATCTGCTGTTGTACTCAGAAATGTGCGAGGGGAACAATTCAATATCTGTTTCCGTATCCGATATAAGATATTCAAAATAGCTTCCCAATCCATTAATCATGACACTTGCACTTAAATTCATAGCCAATCCCAATATGACTATGCCAAACAAAATTTTTGTGGTTTTCATCTTTCCTCCAGTTTTGTTTTTTTTAAAAATATAAAATTATAACTT
>JAUVLU010000075.1 GCA_030600585.1 Candidatus Cloacimonadota bacterium
ACTTTCGGGAAATATCTGCAGGTGTACCGGATATAAAAAGATATTTGAATCGGTTATGCTTGCCTGTGAAAGAGTAAATTAGATATTCCTTGGGAACGAATATTGCACCATTATTAATTTAAAAGAGAAAAGGGAAATATAGTGAAATTTATTAAGCCAAAAGATATAGAAAATCTTTATGAGTCATTAGATAACAACGTGGAAAATCAATATTTACTGGCAGGCGGTACAGATATAAACGTGCAGATAAATAATGGCACCATTCGTAAACCTAATATTATTTATATAAATCATTTAAAAGAACTTTCGGGTATTAAAGAAGAAAATGATCAGATTTTAATTGGTTCTACAACCAATTTCAAGGATATCATTGAATCCCGGATCATCAAAAGAAATATTCCATTCATTCATAACTCTCTGCAGAATTTTGCTTCACCGCTTATCCAGACTTCAGCAACAATAGGCGGTAATATTGCCAACGGATCTCCAACTGCTGATGTCATCCCGATATTGTTGGCATTAGATGCCAAACTGATGATATGTTCAAAATCAACTGCTCGTGAAATTTTCCTAAAAGATTTTTTTACAGGTTATAAACAAAATGTGATGGAGAATAATGAATTAATTACTAAGATCATCATCTCTAAAAAAGCTGAGCATAAATATCAAACCTTCTATAAAAAGGTGGGATCACGAAACTCTCTGGCAATTGCAAAAGTAGCTGTTGCAGGTATTAAAAAAGTATCTAAAGAAAAGATCACCGATATTAAACTTGCAGTTGGAAGTTTGAATGAATATCCACGCCGTTTATTCAAAATTGAAGAATATGTAATTGGGAAATCTTTATTAGAGATCGACTTTGAAAAGGTTGAAGAATTACTGAATATGGAGATCACACCAATATCCGATCTGCGTTCTGATAAAGAATACCGGTATCATGTCTGCGTGAATTTGATCCGAACTTTTTTGAATGAATAAAACCCCATCCTCAGTCTTCGTTCCAATAATTGGAACTTCGCCCCGACAAGCCAACCCTTCCCCTTAAATTAAGAGGAAGGAAGTGTAAAATAAGAACAGATTAATAATTCAAAAAAACCTTGAAGGAAGGAAATATGGCTAGAAACAACTATTCGTATGAAAAACGTCAAAAAGAATTAGCTCGGAAGAAAAAGAAGGAAGCAAAACGCCAGAAAAAATTAAATAGAGCTCTCGGCATTGAAGAAGAAAAACCGGAAGTTATCAGTGAAGATGTAGAAAATGCTGATGATGAAACGGAAATAGCAGATTGATAAGACATTCTTATTATTAACTCTACTTTCGCTTTGCTCCTGTAAAGTCAAGTCTGAGGGGTTTTACATAATGCAACTGACAGATCAATGATCTGTCACTACAAGTTTTTTGCTTTGCAAAGCCAACATTAAAAGTTTACGGTACGTGTAACTCAAAGCTCTGTCTTTGAGAGATGAACTCTTTGTATTCCCCTTATTCAGAAAAGGTGAAAGATAAGTGATCGTTTTCCATCAGAAATGCAGAAAGAAAATGGAAAGCCGACACGTAGAGGGAGAACAAAAAAAGGGGAAAATATGCCGCAAAGAATTCCTTCATCCTTGGCAAGAAGATAAAAATGATCCTTTTCATTTTGGAAGATTGCAGAACCGGTTATATCCTCTTTATTATTAAGATCTTCTGAAAGAGTTGTTTTTATCAATTTGGATATGTACTTTTCCATATTATTCACGTCCTTTATAATCCAAATTTTTCTTAAGTTTTAACGTGTCAAAACAAATCTATGTTGAAATTATTTTCAGGATAGTACTAATATATGTTCAACTAAGATATTCACAATAACGCAATTTTTCTTACAAAACTTAATGCCCTGCAATATAAGAGAATAGTTAATCCTCAGGAAATTATTCACAATTTATCCACGAGTTATACACATATTGGATAAGCTCTAAATCCTTGTTGAATACACGGTTAAATCCTTTCAAAATATAGATAGTATAATTTAATAAAATATTGGTGTTAATAAGTGTGGATAAATCTGTTATCTTGTGAAACTGTTTTCCAGAAAATTCAACCAATTGGTTTGTGAGAATTGCAACTGTTGATATTCATCTTTTCGATCATTAAAATACCATTGTGTTTCTTCGTCAGGAAACCAGATAATTGCAGTTCCAACATTATCTGATGTATAGCCGGGCGGATAATCAATTGTATTCTGAAAGATATAACAGGATTCAATTTTAGTTAAAATTTCATTGGAAATCGTTCTTAAAGAGTCATTCTCCGTATTGTTGTAAACATTTGTGAAAAACTCTTTAATATCAACATCCAAAGCTGGAATTGTTCCAGCTGCATTAAATTCTATACAATTTTGACGGCTTTCAATAAAAATTTCATCGGAAGCATGTATTGCCCAATCCGATGTAAACTCGCTAAGATTAGTTAGAAGCATTGGAAATTCCATAGTTTTAAGTACTGAACATGAAATGGGATAGATCTCTTCCATAGAATAATACTTATGATATTGATAACCTATTTCCCGACATATATTTTCTGTGTTTGTCTGCTCTTCCCAGATGGAAAAGATTTCCGCATAAGGAAAACCTGCAGAATTTACTCCGTCTTCAGAACCAATAATGTAATCTGTATAATCTGCTACTTCTGCCGCAACTTCCACAGTCTGCATATTGCAGGCGTCGAAGATAAGGATTTCCAAATGTTCGTTAATGTTTTTGATCCCATTATGAAGTTCCCCATTGGCAATACCAATATCATTATCTGCTTCAACATCTATACAAAAATAAGGATACCAGCCATTTCCATGTGACCAGATTACAAGTGCTTGCTTTTCTGCCGGATATTTTTCAAAGCCCCAATTTGCAAATGCAGTCAGTTCATTTTCATCACCACTATCGATCTCACCCAAATAGGAAATCTGCTCTTTTAACCCGGGATAAATATGATATCTATAGGCTGCTGGTGAGATGATACTGTTTTCACTATAATCAACTTGAACGATCACATTAATATTATCAGAAAATTCTGCCTGCATCATATCTTCAATATCAACAGCAGGATTTAAATTTAATTCATAAACTACATCAGCAGCCATGTAGATGAGAATAGTCCAATCACTTTCATCTATTTTGCTGCAGCTTAGAAAAGTAAAAATAACTAATAATAACAGAATAATTTTTTTCATAATAATTCAAGTGGAGTACCATTAAAAAAAGTGCACTCCGAAAATATATTTATTTATACACTTTTGCTTCTTCGATACCTTTTAGAATCCGCATAGCACCTTGCGTGAGAGCTTCCATCTCTTTCTCACCGGGTATTATATAAGTAGTGGCAATAAAGGAAGTTCTTTCATTCAACACATCTACAACATAATCATTATAGGCTAACCCACCGGTAAAGAATATACCGTCAACTTCTCCTTTGAGAACTGTTGCACAGGCACCAATTTCTTTTGATATCTGATAGAGCATTGCATCAAAAACGAGTTTTGCTTTTTCATCACCGTTTTCTATCATTTCAATAACCCCATCGCCATTATCGGTGCCAAGATAAGCGATAAGCCCTCCTGTTTTCGTAAACATTGTTACAAGCTCTTTATGCGAATATTTGCCGGAGAAAGCCAGCTCCAGTAAGTCACCGATCGGCAGAGCACCAGCTCGTTGAGGTGAGAATGGACCCATACCGAGAACCGCATTGTTCACATCGATCATCTTTCCTTTCTTTATGGCAGCCACACTGATACCACCGCCCATATGAACACCTATCAGATTTACATCAGTGAATTTCTTACCCATCTTACCGGCAATACTCATCCCGCAATAACGGAGGTTGAGTGCATGCAGAAGCGATTGTCTTTTAATTTCCGGACATCCGGAAATTCGGGCAATATCTTCAAATTCATCAACTGTAACCGGATCAACAATAAAGGAAGGAACACCAATGTCATCTGCTATGGATTTTGCGATAAATGCACCAAGGTTGGAAGCATGGATACGTTCCCAGAGAGTCGGATCTTTGAGGTCTCTCAGCATTTTTTCATTGATCAAGTAAGTTCCACTTGGAATTGCTTTAACCAATCCACCTCTTCCTACAACAGCTTCTATTGATGAAAGTTCAACATTGTTTTTTGCAAGAGCATTAAGCACGAGTTCTTTCCTGAATCCATATTGCTCGATTATGCCGTTAAACTCTGCTATTTCATCAGCACTATGACGCAGTGTCTCTATAAATATAGGTTCTGCATCATCAAAGACAGCGATCTTAGTTGAAGTTGATCCCGGATTAACAGATAGAACACGGTATTTCACAAACATCCTCCAACGAATTATTTTTTTTGACACTTTGTTAAATTCATCTATCCAGTCAAATGTTTTCTATGCAATGAATTTTATTAAATAGCATGAAATATAATCGAGA
>JAUVLU010000001.1 GCA_030600585.1 Candidatus Cloacimonadota bacterium
AAGAGCTCACAATTTAAAATATTATACTTGGATCGAACAGCAAGAAAAAGAGTTGTCAGAATTAAATAACCAATGGTATGATCAGAAAAATTATTGGGATTCAATTCACAAATTAAGTGGGGAAATTGATTCATTAATAAATGAATTCAATGATAGGACTGGATTGTTAAAAAAATAAATTAGTGCAGAGAGCAAAGATGTCAAAATCAATTTTAATTAAAGATCCGTTACTATGTGTCAGAATGAAAGACGATATTGCTTCGGAAAATGTATTAGATGGTTTTTCCGGTGGGCATGTTTATATTGAAGACAATAAAATCGTGTCAGCCGGACCTGAGAAATTTACAGGAAATGCGGATAAGATAATTGATGCAAGCAGAATGATCGTTTTACCGGGTTTAATAAATACTCATCATCATTTTTATCAAACATTAACGAGAAATGTTTTTTCTACACAGAAATCAGAATTGTTCGATTGGCTTTTAACAAATTATGAAATTTGGCGAGAAATTAGTGGTGATGCTTTTTTCGTAAGTGCAAAACTTGCAATAAGTGAACTTCTAAAATCCGGATGTACAACAAGCTCGGATCATTTATATTTGTTTCCAAATAAGACAGAATCAACTTTGATTGACAGAGAAATTGAAGCGGCAAAAGAGCTTGGATTTCGTTTTCAGCCAACTCGCGGATCGATGTCAATGGGGAAATCAGATGGTGGATTACCACCGGATGATGTGATCCAAACTGAAGATGAAATTGTAAAAGATACATATCGTTTGATTAAAAAATATCATGATAGATCGTTTGGTGCGATGACAAGAATCTCACTTGCACCTTGTTCACCATTTTCAGTTACACCTGAATTGATGAGAAAGACAGCAAAGATTGCTCGAGAAAACAATTTACAGTTGCACACTCATCTTGCAGAAACGAAAGATGA
The DNA here is from genome assembly GCA_030600585.1 of Candidatus Cloacimonadota bacterium. Classification (GTDB taxonomy): domain Bacteria; phylum Cloacimonadota; class Cloacimonadia; order Cloacimonadales; family TCS61; genus Tenebribacter. The sequence continues at coordinate 941 of JAUVLU010000001.1, forward strand.
AGTTGCATTCTGTTTAGATAAATTTGGGAAACGACCATTTGAATTAATAAAATCACTTGGCTGGCTCACTCCAAACTCATGGTTTGCTCATTCCATTTTTCTTAATGAAAAGGAGATAAAAGAATTCGGTGAAAACAAAGTTGGTGTTTCACATTGTCCATCTTCAAATATGCGTCTCGGTTCTGGAATTGCTTCGATCAAAGAATTGCTTAAAGCCGGAGCAAATGTGAGTATTGGTGTTGATGGCTCGGCTTCAAATGATTCATCGAATATGCTTTTGGAAATGCGAAACGCAATGTTGCTGTCGAGATTACGCGAGCCGAAGAATTGGCTTTCTACGGAAGAAGTACTTTGGATGGCGACGGTTGGCGGAGCGAAAGTTCTTGGACGAAATGATATTGGGCAAATTGTTCCTGGAAAGTGTGCTGATATTACAATGATCTCAATGGATAGATTAGAATATTCCGGTGGTCAACACGATCCGGCTGGAGCAATAATATTCGGTGCTGCAATGAATCCGATTGACTATTCAATTATTAATGGAAAAGTAGTTGTAGAAAATGGGAAAATATTAAATCTGAATGAAAAAGAATTAATTTACGAACATCAAAAATTGTCGAATGAACTAATTTTAAAAGCTGAAAAGAATACCGGAAAAGTGCTAAGAAGAAAGTAGGGTTGGTGAAGTAATTCTAAACACAAGGGACACAAAGAATACTAACATAAAAACATATGCAATTATCAAATTATTTCTGTAAATTGTAACAATAAGTGAAAAGTGAATAAGTGAAAAATAAAAATGAAATAAAAAAAATCACTATTTGGGGATTAGTAACAAATATTCTAATATCCATTATAAAATTTATAATAGGATTATTGGGAAATAGTCAGGCTGTAGTTGCCGACGCCGTACATAGTTTTTCAGATTGTTCTACCGATATTGTAATATTATTTGGCGTTAAGTATTGGACAGCACCACCCGACAGAAAACATCCTTATGGTCATAAAAAGATAGAATCATTCATTACCATAGCAATCGGATTAATTTTGTTATTTGCAGCATTTGGTATTGGTTATCATGCTATTGTAACTATAAATGAGAATCATACAGAACCAATAAAACTATTTGCAATAGCAGGTCCAATAATCTCACTTATATTTAAGGAGTTGTTATTTAGAAAAACATATCAAGTTGGCGTGAAAACGAATTCATCTTCAGTTAAAGCAAATGCTTGGCATCATCGAACCGATGCATTATCTTCGATACCCGTTTTAATTGCTGTTGTTGCCTCTTTGATCAATCCAAAATTATTATTTCTCGACCATATTGGGGCTCTCATTGTAGCTGCTTTTATTTTGACATTATCCATTGAAATTATTTTCAAAAATATAAACGAACTCATTGATACCGGCATACCTCAAAAAGAAATTAATTATATTTCTAAAATCATAAAAAATAATGATGATGTGTTGGGATTTCATAAAATAAGGACGAGGAAATTAGGTAGTTCTGTGTTTGTGGATTTACATTTGGAAGTAGATGGTAATTTATCAGTAACAAAAGGGCATTCAATCTCTGAGGAAGTGAAAAATGCGTTAATAAAAGGCAATCCAAAAATAATTGATGTTATGGTTCATTTAGAACCTAAAGAATAACTATTTTCTCAATAAAATAGCAAAATGAATTGGTTACAACAAAAATAATTCATACAAAACACATTTTATTTACAACCTTTATTTGTAAATAAAAATAAAAAGATAATGGTAGTTAACTCATGCTTTAAAATTTTAAACAAAGGAGGATAAAGGATGGAGAACAAAAAATTAATGGCAATGGCCAGAGAATCGTTATCTGGAAAATGGGGATTAGCAGTTGGGACTTTTTTAGTTTACAGCTTAGTTATAGCAGCAGCAGGATCAAATGGAATCGCAGCATTATTGATTGGCGGACCAATGTTAATAGGACTTGCGATTTTTTCATTGACAATAGCGAGAAATCAAGATGCTAAACTTGAGCAGATATTTGAAGGATTCAAAAAGAACTTTGGAACAGCATTGGTAGCATATCTTTTGAAAGCAATATTTGTGTTTTTATGGACACTTTTATTGATCATTCCCGGAATTATTGCCGCAATTTCATATTCACAAGTTTTTTATATTTTAGCAGAAGATGATTCAATTAGTGGTACAGATGCTTTGAAGAAAAGCAAAGAAATGATGTATGGATATAAATGGAAATATTTCTGTTTAAGATTAAGATTTATTGGTTGGTTTTTACTTTGTATTTTGACTTTAGGTGTTGGATTTTTATGGTTTACACCTTATATAACGGTTAGTTGTGCTAATTTCTATGATGACATAAAAAATAAGAAAATAACCGAATAAACGGTTACAAAAAAGCTAAGGTAAAATTGAGTAATCTTGCTCTCTGCTTTGCTTGGCAGGTTGGGATTTATGAAGTTTTTAGTATGAACAAATCTAAAATCTCTGAATACTGTCTAGCAAATTGATATGTGCAATATCTGCAAATAATCAATAAAATATTGGTATAATTCGATTTTTATTTTTATATTAATTTAAGTGGAGTAAAAGGGGTTAATATAAAAAATCAAACTATGAAAATCTCAATTTCGATTGTAGCCATTATAGTTCTTATTGGTTGTTTTCAAAATGAGAATGATAATCCAAATTCACAATTGATTGGAGAATGGAACTGGATTCAGTCAACCGGAGGATTTGCAGGCACAACCGAAACTCCTGAAAGCACAGGAAATGAGATATCAATTGTATTTACAGATTCTATTTTTAAAAGATTCGTTAATGGAATTTTAGATACCGAAGAAAATTATACAATTGAGCTTGGAGAATCAATTAGAAATAGTGAAGAAACCGAACTGATCATTTATGAATATCGGATTAAACAATCATTTGAAAACATTGATGATACTCTTATGCTTTATGATGAATGTATAGATGGTTATACTTCAAAATATATGAAAGAATAAATTCCTTAAGAATAAAAATAAGGTGTTGAAAAATGATCAATAAAATTAATAAAGAAAAAATTGTTGTAAAAAAAGCAGATTCAACCCAAGCTTTTAATTTCGTACAAAATATGCACAAAGAAATTTGGTCGTTAGATGATATTGAAGTAACACCTGCTCATATATATTCTGCTGTGAATAACAATGGAGGATTAACACTTTGCGCCTATTATTTGGATAAACCGGTTGGTTATGTATTTGGTTTTTGCGGTAAAGATAAAGAAAATAACATATACTTTTATAGCCACAATCTTGGAGTGATAGAAGAATTTAGGAATTATGGAATAGGATTTTTGTTGAAATTGGAACTTGCCAAGGAACTATTAAAACAAAATATTAATATTGTAAAATGGTCATTTGACCCGTTAGATTCAAAAAATGCAAATCTATACATCAATAAACTTGGAGCTATTTCAGACACTTATATTAATGACTACTACGGCGATATGCAGGATGGAATAAATAAAAATTTACCGGGTGATAGAATTGTTGCAGAATGGTCAATAAATGATTCTTTAGTTGAGGAAATGTCAATTGGTCATGAATTGCGGAAGAAAACTAATACTTATAATTTAAAGAAAGATCGTATGCTGAATTCTGTAAAAACCGATGATAAAAATATTACATATCCTGTTGACGATAATAAAAGTATAATTCACGAGAAAAGTAAAAAACATTATTATCTTGAGATACCTACAAACATTGATGTTTTAAAAAAAATATCATTTGAAACGGTTTTAGATTGGCGATCTCATATTCGAGATATTATGAAATATTGTTTTAAAAATAATTTTTTTATTTCTGATACAATTTACACAAATAACAAATTTTACTTCGTTTTAACTTTTAAAAAAGGAGAAAAATGAATAGCACAAATAAGTATTTAATTATTGTTTTCTTTGTTGTTTTTATCGCAATGTTTTTATTGCCGTCATTAACTACCGACAGCTTCAATAAGTTGATCTTACTATATTCATATAGCGATGATATAAAAGCAGATGTAGCGAATTCTCAATCATTGGACACAATGAAATATATTTTTAAAGTAGATATTTTTTTAGAATTGTTTTCAAAAGTCATAGGTGCATTAAGTTTGATTGGGTTACTTTATCAATTCAGCAGAGAAAAAAATATCAAAGAAGCGGAATTGGTATTAGATATTAACACAAATTTTTTATCTAATTCCGATATAAAGAAAATATATATTATGCTGGAAGAATCTAAAAATATTGGGCACAAAACAAATCCATTTACTAATGATGATATTATAGATATGGCAAATTATTTGTCATTTTTCGAGCCATTTTATGAATTGGTCCAGCGCAAAGTTATAAGTTTCCAAACAATAGATCAATTAGCTTATAGGTTTTTTCTTGCTGTAAATAATAGACACATGCAAGAAATGCTTTTATGTAAACCGGGTAAAGAAATTGCTTGGAAGGATTTATATAAACTTCATTATTTGTGGAAAAAACACAGAAATAATGATGTTTGGCAAGGAGAAATAGAGCTTTCACATTCAGAAAAATATCAGGAAATTATAGATAATTAAAAAGTAAACAATCATAAAATATTAATATAATTCAGTTTTTATTTTTAAATTTGAATAAGTGAAGTTTAAGGAATATAATATAAAAAAAGAGAAGTATCATGTTTAGAAAATATTTTCTCTCAATATTTTTATTGTTTGCTTTTATTCTTTTCTTCTGTTTTGAACTTAATGCTCAGGAAACAGTTAGTTCAACTGATAGTTTATCTTCTACAGAGAAAAAAATAGATGTCACGATTCGATATGGCCAAGGAGGATTTAAAGATGATCGCTCCTCGATTGGAAAATTAGGAGGAGGACAACTTACACTCGATATTAAACATAGAAAATTTCCATTCGCCATTTCGATTTCCAATGAATATTACACAAATAGCGCCGACCCAACTCATTCTTATGAAATAGCCAGCTTGACTGCCGTTAATTTTCTTTATGTGACGAAATTATTTAAAACCGAAAAGGTAAATTTTTTCGCTGGTGGAGGCGTGGGTGGGTTAAAAGTTCCAAAAGGCGAAGATGAGCCCAATTCAATGGAAAAAGGAATTTGTTACAATATCGAAGGAGGAATAAATATTATAGCATTCTGGAAAATAGGATTTTACGGAATATACAAATATTTATATGCAAATAAGGAAATAAACAGTGTGAAAGTGATAGATTTTAATGAGCACATTGTATTATTGGGAATCACAGTTAACTTTAGTTTTTAGATTTCATAGAGATCGGAAAAAAATTAGTGAAATCCAAACTATTCAATTTAAAAATCCAAATATAACACATAAAGCTATATATAGAATATTTTAGAACATTTACAAATAATCAATAAAATATTTGGTGTTTGGTTTTAAAATGTTTATATTAAAATGTTATGATAACAGAGCAAATAAGAACTTTAGAGTATATACAAGAATTCCTAGTATATAGTAGTTCAAGTAAAACAACTGAGATTTATACTCACATAACAAAAAAAGGTTGGGATAAAATAAAAAGTCCTATTGATAATTTGGAGCTTTAATGATTATTAAAGGTAGACATATACTCCCAAATCAGCATCATATATCAAAATCTAAAGGAAATATATGTTTACTCTTAGACATATACTACCGTTATGGGGCATAAAATGAAAGAACCGAAATCAAATTAGTATTATGGAAAACTTATCACATCTTTTGATAATAACCTTTGTAATTGTTTGGATTATTGAATTCTATTTATTCGGAATGCAAAGAGCATCATTGAAAATTTCCAGACATAATAATATTGAATGGCGAGGAATCGGTGAACAACTTTTACCAAATTGGTATCCATTGACTTGGATTGCTCGAATAGCAAAATATGGATTATTAATTGCAATTTTAATTGTAGTAGACTGGAAACTGGCTGTAGGACTTTTAGTAATTAGTTTCATTGTTTCAACAATTATTCCAATTCCATACAGACTTTTGTATAAAAAAACATTTAGAAAAAAAGTAGAGAAAATAAAATCAATTGACCAAGAGGCTGGAGAACTATTTGCTGAAATGTTAAACAATACGGACTTTTAAATAAACAATATGGAATGGTTTATCATTATTGGAATCGTCATCATATTTCTATATTTCTTGATAAAAAAGGGAAATGATAAATTTTGGAAATATGTTAATAAAAATCCATCAGAAGCATATGATTTTTTTATGAATAATGACTGCTGGTTCGTCATTCATCCAAATGAATTCAAGACTAAACCAAAGGAAGGAAATTGATCAGGTCCATTTTTTGTTCCTGTTCCTGGAATTGGAAGATTAAAAGTTTACGGAAAAGAAGATGAATTTGAACTAAAACAACAAGATAATAATCAAAACGATGAAAAAATCGAGCGGTTTCGAAAAAAAATAAGTTACGAACAGTAGATTACATAAACTTAGGAAACATTATAGGAGTAAAATACAACAATGGAGACTAATATTCGTGCTAAATTTGATTGGCTTGTACTCAAACCCCTGTGGGTCATATTTGTCATCCTTGCGATTTATTACTTCAGTCAGGGCTCATGGTTTATTGGGATTTTGATGATAATAATGGATTTTTTACTCGGAATGATTGCAGCTTCCCTTCATAAAGGAAAAACCTTTCGCGAGTTTGCACAAGGTTATCCCACTCATGGAGAAGTTATCCGTGAGATAACAACGGAACCGACAGAGGAAGAATATCATTTCTCTAGTAAAGTTATTGTTAAACTAATGTTGCTTTTTTTTGTTGCATCCTTAATATTAACTTTCCATCATGGTCTTAGATGGTATTATGCAATTGGGGCATCTGTATTGATAGGATGGTTAGGACCATTACTATGGGCAATTCCTTTTTGGTTGTTTTTATGGAAGCATGGAGCGAAATTAAGACGCCAAGCAAAAGAATGAGTTTAGCAAAGACAACTCGCCCGATTTCATCATATAACAGCAGATAAAAGGGGAATCAAAGATTTCCCCAAATTACCTTCGGCAACTTCTTTTATCCGCGAGACGTTAGGCAACATAAAACAATGAATCATAAACATTTAATTATTAAAAGGAGAAAAATTATGAATTTCTTATCAAAATTTTTTAAACATAAATCTGATAAAACAATAAAAACTTGTATCTCTATTTACCAAAAAGCAAAAAAGGAAAGACCAAATAAACCAGAAAAAGATTATCTAAAAATTGTATTGCTAACAAAGCCGCCATTTGATTATTTACCAGATGAAATAATTGACTCTACTCTGGACAATTTTAATAATATTAATGATTTGGCAACCTATATTGCCACTACTCATAAAGATAAAACATTTTGGTTTTTCAGAGAAAAAAATTTGAAGTATGATAAAAAAAATATAAAATCAAGAAATTCACGATTTTTTTATGAATTTTGGGGGAAATAAGATATCTTAATACAACGAAGAACACATCGCCTAACACAGCATATACAGCTCACTTCGTTCACCCAAATTTCGGCTTCTCCGAAACTTTGTATATGCTGGGAACGGTGTGTGTAATTCCCCACATCACGAGATCGAGATTAATTTCTCAAGATAACGACAAAATGAGAGAGATAAAAAAGGAGAAAAAATGAGTAAGAGAACCATCGTAGCAATACCGGGAGATGGCATCGGTAAAATAGTTTTAGAAGAAGCTATCAGAGTATTGGATGCAGCGGGATTTGATGCGGAATATGTTCATGCCGACATCGGTTGGGAATTTTGGCGCAAAGAAGGGAATCCGCTTCCTCAGAGGACTGTAGATCTTTTAGAAGAACACAAAATTGCACTATTTGGTGCAATTACTTCCAAACCAAAAAGTGAAGCTGCGAAAGAATTAGCTCCGGAATTAGCAGATAAAGGATTTATTTATTATAGTCCAATCGTGGGACTTCGTCAACATTTTAAATTAGATATTTGTCAACGACCATGCAAAACGCTTAAAGGAAATCCGCTCAATTTTATTCGTAGAGGAGCAAATGGTACTATCGAAGAACCGGCAGTTGATGTTGTTGTTTTTCGTCAGAACACAGAAGGACTTTATGGTGGAGTAGAATGGACAAATCCCTCCAAACAAGTTTACGATGCCTTTATGACTCATCCTAAATTTTCTAAGAATTTCGGTTGGTCTCCTAAAGATGAAGTTGCAATTTCTACGAGAATATTCACAAGAAAATATTCAGAAAGAATTATCCGAACTGCATTTGAATATGCTAAAAAATTCGGATATGAAAGAGTTACACTTTGTGAAAAACCGAATGTGATTCGTGAGACAAGCGGAATGATGCTTGCTATTTGCCGTGAAATGGAAAAAGAGTATGAAGGCATCCGGTTCAATTATACGAACATTGATGCACAGATGATGTGGCTGACTAAAAACCCTGAAACTTATGGAGTAATAATTGCCGGTAATATGTTTGGCGATATTGTTTCTGATGGATTTGCGGGACTAATCGGCGGATTGGGATTTGCCTGTAGTGCGAATATCGGAGAAAAAGTTGCAATATTCGAACCAACTCACGGCTCAGCTCCTAAGTATGAAAACATGAAACCTTCTATCGTTAATCCAATAGCAATGATAATGTCGGCTTGTATGATGTTGGATTACATTGATGAAACAGAAATCGCAAATAATATCAGAAATGCAATAGCTAAGGTTGTGGAAGAAGGGAAAATTCGTGCTTATGATATGATGAAACTTCACGGTTGTCAAGAAGTGTTAAACCAAGGTGCGGCATCAACAAAAGAAATGACAGATGCAGTAATTACGGCGTTGTAAATAAATTAGGAATTAGTAGTTAGGAATTAGGAATTAGGAATTAGGAATTTATGGGAAAGAATGTAATTCAAGAAAAGTCATACGAATTTGCGGTTGAAGTGATTAGAACCTATCAAACGCTGAAAAAAGAGTATCACGAATATGATCTTTTTAGACAGTTTTTACGTTCGGGAACTTCAATCGGAGCAAATATCCAAGAAGCTGTTGCAGCTCAATCAAGAAAGGACTTTCTCAGCAAAGTTTATATCAGCTTCAAAGAAGCTAGGGAAACTTTGTATTGGATAAATCTTCTCATTGATACTTCGTATTTAACTTCACCACTGTCAGACACACTAAAAAGTAAATGTGAGGAATTGATAAGAATTCTGAGTTCAATAACAAAAACTACTTCTAAATCTATAAAAAGGTAGCAATTCAAAATTTCTAATTAAATAAAGAGGGAAAAGTAATGAATATAAACGAATTATGGCCGGAATTGGCTTGGATCAAAGACGATAAACTCAGAGAACAAACTACAAAAACTTGGGAATTGGCTCTGGAAAAAAGTGTGTTAACAGCAGAAAATTTACAAACTATTCCTTTCACACTTCTTTGCGGACCAGATCTCAAAGTTACTTTTATGGATCACAAACGCAGTGTAGTTCATATTGCCAAAGTAGCGGGTGAAAAATGCAACGAATTTTATCACGGTGAACTTCCCGTAAATATGGATGTGCTAATTGCCGGTGCAATACTAATTGATGTCGGGAAACTTCTTGAATATGTCTTAGATGAAAATGGGAAAGCAATTCAGGGAACTTACGGGAAATATCTTCGCCATCCTTTTAGTGGTGTTTCGCTTGCTGAAAAATGTGGAATCCCAGCAGAAATTTGCCATATAATAGCGACGCATGCGGGTGAAGGAAATATGGTAAAAAGAACAACCGAAGCTTATCTTGTTCATCATGCTGATTTTATGACTTTTCTCCCATTTAAGGAAAGACTGAAAGTGTAAGAAAAAATTTGGAATTAGAAATTAGGAATTAGAAGTTAGAAGTTAGAAATTTATGAGAAAGAATGTAATTCAAGAAAAATCATACGAATTTGCAGTAGAAGTAATCAAAGCATATCAAATGCTGAAAAAAACTCATTGCGAATATGATCTTTTCAGGCAATTTCTACGCTCGGGAACTTCAATCGGAGCAAATATCCAAGAAGCTGTTGCAGCTCAATCAAGAAAGGACTTTCTCAGCAAAGTTTATATCAGCTTCAAAGAAGCTAGGGAAACTTTGTATTGGATAAATCTTCTCATTGATACTTTGTATTTAACTTCACCACTGTCAGACACACTAAAAAGTAAATGTGAGGAATTGATAAGAATTCTGAGTTCAATAACAAAAACTACTTCTGAATCTATAAAGAGGTAGTAATTCCAAATTCCTAACTCAAAATTTCTAATTAATAAAAATAAGGAGAAATAATGGGCTTAACTATGATTGAAAAGATCTTGGCAAACCATAGTAGCAAAGATGTGGTAATTCCGGGTGAGATCATCGATATTGGAATTGATATTCGTGCTGCACGAGATTTTGGTGGACCAAATGTAGTAAAGAATCTAATAAACAATAATTTAGAAATTGATGATATCAGCAAAACTTTTTTCACTTTAGATTGTTACCCGACGACATCAGATCCAAAATATGCAACAAGCCAGCAATATTGTCGAGTGTATGCACGAGAAAAAGGAATAAAAGTTTATGATGTAAATTCCGGTATTGGAACGCATCTTGTTATAGATAAAGGGTTGGTAACTCCGGGTTGTACTTTTATTTCCACGGATTCACACGCCAATATTCTGGGATCGATCGGTGCTTTTGGGCAAGGAATGGGAGATAAAGATATTGCGGCGGCTTGGGCAAGCGGAAAAAGTTGGTTCAAGGTTCCAAAATCCGTTAAACTGACCTTTAAAGGTAAACGACCGAAAAACATTTATGCCAAAGATATTGTTCTTAATCTGTTGAATAAATTTGGAGCTAACACACTTTTGGGTTATGCAGTTGAGCTATATGGAGATGAAGATGAAAAGCTAAGTCTCGATGAGAGAATCACGATTTCATCAATGGCAACAGAGATGGGAGCAATAATTGTGCTTATTCCACCTTCTGATGAAGTAATGAAATATTGCGAAACTCGTTCAGGTAAGAAATTAACTAAAATCGAAGCTGATAAAAATGCTATTTACGATCAGGAATTGGAAATAGACATTTCTAAGTTCAAACCAATGGTTTCACGCCCGGGTCATCCTGATGATTCTGTAAATATTGACGATGTTTTTCAAACAAAGATTGATTCAGGTTTTGTTGGAAGTTGCACAAATGGAAGAATTGAAGATATGAGAGAAGTTGCAAAAATTTTAAAAGGACGCAAGATAGCTCCCGGAGTCGTTTTAAAAATAGTTCCTTCCACAGATGAAGTTTGGAATAAATGTTTGGAAGAAGGAATAATCAATATTTTCAAAAGTGCCGGTGCTTTAGTTGGGAATGCAGGTTGTGCAGGTTGTGCTGCCGGACAGATTGGACAAAACGGTCCAGGAGAAGTTACTATCAGTACCGGGAACAGAAATTTTGTAGGTAAACAAGGGAAGGGCGAAGTTTATCTTGGTTCTCCGGCAGAAGTAGCGGCATCAACGGTTGCAGGTTACATCACAACTCCCGATAGAATTCCTGAAAAACCTGTTGAATTTAAGACTACAGGAAAAACTAAAAAAGCGGAAATTCCTAAAAAAGATAAAACAATTTTAGAAAAATCTACTGTGACCGAAGGGAAAGTTTGGCTAATTAACAAAGATGATATTGACACCGATATGATATTTCATAACAGATATTTAACAATAACAGACATTGCAGAAATGGGACAATATACTTTCGATAATTTGGAAGGTTGGGAGGATTTTGCACAGAAAGCAGAACATGGAGATATAGTGATCACTGGTAAAAATTTCGGAGCCGGAAGCTCGCGTCAACAAGCAGTAGATTGTTTTAAATCACTTGGTGTTCAGATCATTCTCGCTGAATCCTTTGGTGCAATTTACGAACGAAATGCCATCAATGCCGCTTTCCCTATCTTAACTTACAACAATATTGATGAACTTAAACTCAAACAAAGAGATAAAGTAAAAGTAGACATAGAAAATGGAATAATCGAAAATCTAGAAAATGGCAAAAAAGCAGAGATCAATAAATTCTTTGATGTTCAGATGGAAATTTATAAACGAGATGGATTACTGAGTTAATTTAAAATTTGAATTTATGAGTATTTCAATTTTCACATTTCATAAGGAGAAATTATGGGAAAAACTTTTGTTGAAAAAATATTAAATGCAGAAAGAGGTGCAATAGTTTTTCGTAAACCAAATATTGTTCTTACTCACGATAATACGGCAAGTATAAAAAATACATTTAATAAAATGGATGGAGAAAAAGTTTCTGATCCTGATCAACTTTTGGTCGTATTGGATCATAATGCTCCACCGACAAATGCAAAATTAGCAAACCAATATCAGACAATTCGTGATTTTGTAAATAAGCAGGATGTAAATAAATTCCATGATGTCGGTGATGGAATTTGCCATCAGGTTATGAGCTATTATGCTAAGCCGGGAATGATAATCGTGGGAAGCGACAGTCACACTTGCACAGCCGGAGCTTTTAATGCACTTGCAGTTGGGATAGACAGAACAGAATCAGCAGGAATTTGGAAACGAGGTGAAACTTGGTTCCGCGTTCCTGAAACTATGAAAATTACTTTGAACGGAAAGCTTCCAAGCGGTGTTTATGCCAAAGATATTTCGCTGTGGATCATTGGAATGATCGGCTCAGCAGGTGCGAATTATATGAGCATCGAATTTCACGGTGAAGGAGTGAAAACTCTTTCCATTTCAGAAAGAATGACGCTGACCAATCTTGCTTCCGAGATGGGTGCAAAAAATGCAGTTTTTCCATACGATGAAGTTTTGGAAGAATTTTTAGATAAACATTCGGAAGTTTGGAACGGAGTCTGGGCAGATGATGATGCGATTTATGAAAGAGAGATTGAAATAAATATGGGTGAGATTTTCCCGCTGGTTGCTGCTCCACATCACGTTGATAATGTGAAAGCAGTATCCGAAGTTCAAGGAACAAAACTGAATCAGGGACTTATTGGAACCTGTACAAATGGTAGATTAGAAGACATTCGCATTGCTGCAGAAATTCTAGATGGGAAAAAAGTAGCTGATGGGTTCCAACTATTAGTAATTCCTGCTTCCAAAAAAATATCTCTGCAAATGATCGAAGAAGGACTAACTGCAAAATTGATAGAAGCCGGAGCAAGCGTGCTGGCAGTTTCCTGCGGTCCTTGTTTGGGAACCGGACAGGGAATTCCGGCAGATGGATACACCGTGATTTCTACAGCTAACAGGAATTTCAAGGGAAGAATGGGAAACAAAGAAGCCGAAATTTTCCTGGCTTCTCCTGCCTGCGTTGCATATTCTGCGATCAAAGGTGAGATCACCGACCCGCGCGGCAAATCTTTTGCAGATAAATATCCATATCCCAAAGCACAGAGCACAACCGTGGATATTCAGCCCGACGATAACAGACGAGAAGCCGGTACCTGGAATTATTCCGATGTGGATAATCTGAACACAGATCAGATGTTTGCCGGAAATCTGACTTATCAGGTTCTCAGCTCCGATCCTGCCACAATAATGCCGTACTTGTTTGTGGATTTCGATGAGAATTTCACCAAGAATGTACAACTTGGCGATGTGATAATTGCAGGTGAAAATTTTGGTTGTGGCAGCTCTCGCGAACATCCTGCTGTGGGACTTGCTCACGCCGGAGTAAAAGCAGTTATCGTGAAATCTGTTAACCGAATTTTCTACCGCTCATCTGTAAATCAGGGACTTCCAATTATTGTGATGCCGGAAGTTGTAGATACTTATAATCAAGGCGATAAAGTTGAAGTTAGTTTGGAAAACGGAACTATTAAAGTGAATGAAAAAGAATTCAAATTCGCTCCGCTTCCCGTCGAGTTGATGGCGATTTTTCAAGCGAAAGGTTTGGTGAATTGGATTAAGGAAAATTAACCATCCAATTTCGCTACGCTTCAACGGGACAAGCAGAGAACACAGAGAGCACGGAGTGAAAAATTGGATAAAGGAGAATTTAAATAATGGTTGGAATTATCGGATCTTTTGCAGGAATATTTATAATATTTCTTTTCTGGATGAATCAGCAGATCGATATTAAATGGAAGATCATTTTTACAATAATTGCGATTGTTTCTATATTTGCACTTCCCGGAATTTGGTCAAATATCATAACGGTTTTGGTTTTGATAATTATGTTTTTAATGCTAAGATGGAACGGTGTAAAAATACGGTGAAATTAGTTTCAGAAAGGAAATAATAACAGGAATTCGTTAATGAAAAATGGGAAAATTATCTTTTTAAATGGTACTTCAAGTTCAGGGAAAACTTCTATTGCAAAGGAATTACAACAAATTTTGGAAGAACCGTATCTTCTTGTTTCTGTTGATAATTTTATCTCTATGTTACCTCAAAAATATTTGAATGGTGAAGATCCGAAAACTTTTAAGAAAGCAATTTTTAAAATAATTCCCGGAATGCATCATTCAATTTCTGCTCTCGCTTCAGCAGGAAATAATATAATAGTCGATCACGTTCTTGAACAAAAGGAATGGTTGAAAGAATGTGTTAATGCTCTGTCTGATTTTCAAGTTCTATTTGTAGGAGTTCGTTGTCCTTTGGAAGAACTCGAGTTAAGGGAACACAAGCGAGGAAACAGAAAAAAGGGAATGGCACGTTTCCAATATGATCTTGTTCATTCTCATAATATCTATGATATTGAAGTAGATACTTCCAAGCATAAACCTCTTGAATGTGCTATGAAAATTAAAGATATTTTTAAAGAAAAATATCCTTATAAAGCTTTTAAAAAACTTGAGGAAAAGTTAATTTGATTTTTAAATTTGAAGGAATTATTGGTTCACCAGTCTTCTCCGGCAATTGCAGGAGAAGACTGAAGGTTTAAACTTTTCTTTCAGATTTTTCTTTCACAAACTCAATCGCTTTCTCTGCATTTAATTTTTGGTTATTTCCCACAAGTTTTAAAGGGATAACAGTCTGTCCTTCTCTTTTGGAAAGTCCATAAGTGTAGGTTTTATCGTAATAATCTAAAATGATGTCAGTAGCTTTATAATAATCATTTTCATTTATTGCGTTTATTGCCATTTTAGTATTTAATCCACCCAATCTACGTGAAATATTCGTGATCGAGTTTATCAAATCATCTTTATTAAAATTAGCATAATCTTTTATCAGCCGGTTAATGCGGTTATCTTTAGAAACTTCGATCTTAATAACGGTAGAACTTCTCATTTGTTTAAACAGGTCATCGGGGATTTTTACTTTTCCGATCATCCTGCTTTCATCTTCCAGCCAGATATTTTGTTTAAGATCAAATTTATTTAATTGTGCTGCCACGTCATTTTCAAACTGCTGGGTTGTAGGTTGATCATCCTGCCCAAGTGCTCCGAAGGCAGAGCCTTTATGATTAGCTGTCTTTTCCAGATCCAGCATCTGCTCGTTTGTTTTTCCAATTTCTCCCAATATCTCGGTCTTTCCACTTCCTGTCATTCCACCAATAACGATGAGCTTATATTTTGTTTTGAAAGAATCGAGCACAAAATTGCGATATGCTTTATAGCCGCCTTGCAGACGGTAAACATTTTTTCCTGCAGTTTGGAAGAGAAGTCCCATTCCTTCGCTGCGAAATCCACCGCGCCAGCAATAAACATAAATTTGTTGTGACGGAATCAATCTTTGTAGTTCATCAAGATAATGATCGGATTTTTCTGCGACATATTCCAAGGCTTTTGCAATAGCGGTATCACGGCTTTCCTTTTTGTATTTTGTGCCCACAACAGCACGTTCCTCATTAGAAAATATTGGAATATTTATCGCACCTGTTATGTGTCCGTCACTGAATTCTGTGGGAGTGCGCACATCGATGATGGGCAGATATTTAGAGACTTTTATGAATTCTTCAATCTGTATTCTATCCATAAACCCAATTATAGATCATTTTACCAAAATTTCTTCCAGAACTTCCAATCTGCCTTCGGGAGCATCGGGAGCATCTGCATAAGGTTTTATTCCCAGCAATTCACAGATCAATGGATAAACATGGATATTTTCAAAGGTTCCGATCTTATAATTAGATTTTATGCGTGGTCCCATTGCATAAAAAATTCCATGCATATTTTTTACTATCGGGTCATAGCCGTGTGTACCGTGAAGGCGGATAAGTGATCCTGCGCTTTTTGTCATGATCTGCCAGCCTTCATCTGCAACAATGACGAAATCACCGGTATTCCTATTAACAAAATGATACCGCTGAGGAACTTCATCGGGTTGGTAAACTTTGAGATGTTCGACGCTTTTAAGCTGCTTATCCATCTGACTAATAATAGATTCATCTTTTTGCTTTAAATGTATCTGCATGACAGGTCCGTTACCGTAGCTAAAAAGTGCATCCATATCTGAAACAAGATCATCCAGATAGATGATTCTATCCTGACTTATGGTCGTCATTCCATGATCGCTTACAAGAATCAAATTGATCTCATCGGCAATATCCAATTTTTCTATTCCATCCAGAATATATCCTAAAATGTCATCCATATATTTTATGGTTGGAATGAGATCGGGATTTTCGGGCCCAAATCTATGCCCGTCAGAATCAGGTTCATCAAAATACAGTAACACCAGATGCGGTCTTTCTTTCTCTGGTAATTGAAGCCATGTCATCACAGAATCTACACGAGCCATGTAAGGAAAATTATGATCGTAAGCTTTAACGATTGAGGGCAAATATCCTTTTATCGGGGCTTCCGAACCAACCCAGAAATAGGAAGCACTCTTAACATTTTGTCGTTCTGCAGTCACCCAGATTGGTTCTGCTCGATACCATTTTGCGTCCCGAACTTTAGATTTATCAGCAATTTGATAAACTTCCTTAAATTCATTATCATAAAATATATTTGCAGTTAACATATGAGTTCCGGTATAAGCTCCGGTTGCCAGTGAGTAATGATTTGGAAATGTCTTAGAAGGAAAAACCGGTTGTATCGATTCTGCTTTTACACCATTATCTCTTAAAAAATCAAGATTTGGTGTTTCTGTTTTTGTATTGTAATCATAGCGGAAACCATCAAACGAAACCATAAGTACATAAGGTTCACCTGCAAACAGGCATATAGAAAATGTGATCAATAACGAAATAAAGATCAAATGTTTTAGTGTGATCTTAGAATTCATATTAGCTCCTTAGCCAATTATTTAATTTGGATTTAAATACTTGCATCATCCACCTCATCCCGTATGAGTCGGCTTGCGAAGCAAACGATTTCAAGAGGATTGAGGTGAGGTAAAAGCACTCTATTATACTTAACTTTGCAAAAGTATTTACTGTCATTTCTTTCTTTTCTTGTTTAATCATTGAGATTGCTTCGTCTGATGCCGTTGATAAAAAAACTCGCAAAGACAAACGATCATTACTTAATTGCTGCTAATTCTTCTTTAACAAAATCAACTAATTCTTTTACATATTTTGCAGAAAAATCAAATTTAATTCCCGCTGTTTCGTAAAGTTTATCTACCGGTTCTGTATAACCAAGCTTAAGGAAATCTTCATATTTTTCCAATGCTTTTTCTTTCCCGAATTTCTTATAATTACGGTAAACTGAAAGTGCTCCAAGTTGACTCATTCCATACTCGATGTAATAGAATGGAACTTCGAAAATATGAAGTTGGAATAGCCAAAGCAATTTTTTGAATTCTTCTACATTTTTCCAATCTATCCCCGTGTCATATCTTTGTAAAAGTGAGAGAAAATATTCTTCCCGTTCTTCCATTGTATGTTTCGGATTAAGATATATCCAATGCTGAAAGGCATCCACGATCATGCACCATGGCAGAAAACCGAGTGCTCCTTTAAACTGGTCGCGTTTTGCTTTTTTCAGATCGTTTGCATCTTTATAATATTTATCCCAATGGTCCATTGAGAGTAATTCCATTGTCATGGAAGCAAGTTCTGCAACTTCGCTCGGTGTATTTTTATAAGGGTCAAGTTTGATGTTTTTCATAGCGAATGTATGCATTGAGTGTCCGGCTTCATGAAGTAAAGTAACAATATCTCTGTGCAATCCAATTGCATTCATAAAAATAAATGGAGCACCTGTTTCTTGAAGAGGATAGTTATATCCACCGGGTGCTTTACCTTTCCTATTTTCCAGATCAAGAAATTCGGAACTCTTCATCATATTAAGTCTTTC
The DNA here is from genome assembly GCA_030600585.1 of Candidatus Cloacimonadota bacterium. GTDB lineage: Bacteria > Cloacimonadota > Cloacimonadia > Cloacimonadales > TCS61 > Tenebribacter. The sequence goes on from JAUVLU010000001.1 coordinate 19,180, forward strand.
TCCAAATTCCGGTTTTATAGTATGCAGAATATCGATTCCTTTATCTATGAATTCATCGATTTCTTTGAATGGTTTTAGAATTTTTCCATCGAGATCCACAGAGGTATCCCATGGTTTTACAGAATCAAGTTTAAGAATATTTTTTCGTTCTTCTGTAAATTCTTTCAAAAATGGTATAACCTCTTTTTCAACTGCATCATGGAATTTCATAATATCTTGGGGTGAGTAAGAAAAACGTCCTTTTGCCTGATGCATATAATCTCGGTAATTATCAAATCCGGCATTTTTTGCCTGTTGAACCCTGAATTCTTTCATCTCATCAAAGAGCCTATTGAATTCTTCGCGCTTCTCCATCATTTTTTCCATTCGGAGATTCCAAACTTCTTTACGTACTTCTCTATCCTGATCTTTCAAAAATGGTGCAAGTTGAGATAGAGTTTTCTCCTCTCCTTTGTAGGTTACGGTAAGTTTCGAGAAGATAGAACCATACTTATTGGCAAGTTCTCTTTCCTTTACCTGTAATTGTATGTTCTCTTCACGATAAAGCTCGATATCATTGGAAATGATCTGATTTAAATGAGCATATTGTTCTTTATCAAGCTCTCTCCGATAAGGACTGTCATAAAACTTTTTGTTAAATTTAAAATCGTAAGGTTTGGTTTTGGCAATAACACCGGCATAGAATTCATTGAATTTTTTTGAATACTCTTCGTTATCTGCAAAACGCGTCATAGCAATATACCGCCATGCCATTTCTTCGGAAAGTATATCGGAAAGTTCACCTATTTTTTCCATGAAATTAATAAGTTCATACGGAGAAGTTATCTTTTCTTCTTCCAACTTCTTCATTTCGATCTCTACATTTCCCCATTTTGTTACATCGAGGTTTTCTGCAAAATATCTTCTCGGTTTCTTGATGATCTTTTTGTTGGTAAAATTCATAATTAATCTCCTTATGTATATTATTTTTTATTGCTCCGATGATTTTTAGAAAGTTAAATCTGACAAGCTTTTTTAAATCTCTTCCAATGTATTCGAATAAAATTCCTCTTGACTTATGAACAAAATAAAAAGAAAAGATTAACCATTATAGAAACTTGGAGTAATAATGAATTTTCAGGATATTATTTTAAAATTACAGCATTTCTGGGCAGATAACGGATGCAATATTTTGCAGCCATACGACGAAAATATGGGAGCCGGAACTTTCCATCCTGCAACTTTTTTTGGTGCTTTGGGTAAGAATCCGATTTCGATAGCTTATGTTCAACCCTGCCGCCGTCCAAAAGACGGCAGATATGGAGAAAACCCTAATCGGATGCAGCATTATTATCAATTCCAGGTAATAATAAAACCTTCACCGGATGATATTCAAACACTTTATTTAAAGAGTTTGCAGGCAATAGGAATTGAAACTGAGAAGCACGATATTCGCTTTGTGGAAGATGACTGGGAATCTCCCACTCTCGGAGCAAGCGGCTTGGGCTGGGAAGTTTGGTTAGACGGCATGGAAATTTCCCAATTTACTTATTTCCAACAAGTGGGCGGTATGGAAGTTTTTCCTATCAGTGTAGAACTTACTTATGGTTTGGAACGGCTGGCAATGTATATTCAGGAAGTAGATGATTTTAAAGAATTACAATGGAACGACACAACAAAATATGGTGATATATTTCTGGATAAAGAAATTGAATTCTCTGCTTTTAATTTCAAGTATGCTGATGTAAAATCACTATTTCATGTATTTAACGATCAGGAAAAACAAGTTAAAATGTTACTTAAAAAAAAACTGGTCTATCCAGCTTACGATTACCTGTTAAAATGTTCTCACGCTTTCAATTTATTAGATGCACGCGGTGTGATCAGTGTGACGGAACGAGCTGCTTATATCGGTAAAATTAGAAATATGGCAAAAAAATGTGCCGTTTTGTATATTGATAAATATAGAGGTTAACACTAATGACAAACGATATTGAGACAAAACAGAATTATATTAAAGAGTTAGAAGTTTTAAATGCTTTTGGCAAATTAAACATAGTTGAAATTAAGGATAAAGAAGATAAATGGAAATTTAAGCCAATAAAACAATATTTAAATACTTTACTTTTTGGATCAAAACCTGAAACTGCTTCAGCAGAATTGTTAAAAGAAATTGTTAACAGAATATTAAAAATAGAATCTTTTTCAGAAGTTGCTTTGAAGAATGGATTTATTGATTTAGCATTACAAGAAAATATTAAGAATCCTGTGTTAATTGAGCTTAAACCAAATTATTTTAAATATGATGAAGAATTAAGACAAAAAAAGTTCGATTATGTAAAACACGAAAAACAAATTAAAAAATATTTGCAAAACAACAATTATGTTATCTTAACTAATCTGGATAATTCTTTTATATTCAATCAAGAAAGCTTGTTAAACTATAAACCATTTGCTGAAATTAAATTTACAGAGCTTTTAGAAAGATATTTAGAATACGATAATTTTTGGGAATCAATAAGAAGATTAGAGGATGAGCAGCCAAAACCTGAACTTGAAGCAGAATTTTTTAAGGATTTAAAGATATGGTATGATCATCTTTCATCAGTTAATTTTGTAAAAAACGATAAATTTACAAAGGAAGAATTAATTGTTTTATTTTTAAATAAAGTAATTTTCATAAAAACTCTTGAAGATTATGGTTTAATAACTTATAAATTTCTTGAAACCACCTATTTTGATAAGCAGGAAAGATGGGACGTTAAAGGAGTGAAAAGGTTTTTTAAAAGTTTTTTCGAAGAAATTGAAAACTGGTTTTGGGAATACTACGATACAGAATTATTTTCCACAAAAATTTGGGATTATTTAGAAAAAGATGAATTAAATTTAAATAGGTTCAAATCAGAATTTGAAACTATTCTGGGTTTTGGTCAATGGGAATATACTTTTGGAAAAGGAATGGTTCATTATAATTACAGATTAATTGATGAAGATGTTTTTGGAAAAGCTTATGAAACCTTTATAGCTGAGGTTAAAAAAGACTCTGGAATTTATTATACACCAGCTAAAATTACTAAATACATGTCCAAAAGATTAGTCAAAATGCTATTTGAATCTAAAATTCAAAGCATTGTTAAAATAATTGATGATGGTGATTATGATGAAGCTTATAGAGAATTTGAAAATTTACAAAAAATTGCTATAATCGATACAAGCTCAGGTAGCGGAAGTTTTTTAATTAAAATTCTAAGAGAAATTTATAAATATTATATTTATATTGAGAAAAAAACTCACTGGGCAACAAAGCATTTCTCGGAAGCCGTTTTCGATGTTCCCGAACATGTAACAAAAGCTCTTGAATTTAGAGAGAAAATTGGATTCAATAATCCCAGAAAATTAATAAGTAAAATAATATTAAATCATATTTATGCTTTAGATATTGATGAAAGAGCAATTGAAACTGCAAAGACCAATATCTGGAAAGAAGCAGTCAAGCTCGATCCACCAATATTTAATTTTCGTAGACTTCCCAAAGATGCAAACCATATATTGCCAAACTTGGGATTGAATTGCATTAATGCCGATGCATTATTTGATATGAATACAGAAAATCAAATTAAAATATTATCATCCCAATATTATAAAGAGATCAAATCTTTGCTTAATCTCAGAAAGGAATATTTAAATAATCCTTTTAACCCGGAATTAGTAGATCAGATCAACGAAATAAAATCAAAAATCAGGAATGAACTGGAAAAAGATATTGAAGACTTCAGTAAACCTACATTAATTGTATTGGAATTTTATTTCCTATATTTCGATGATAAAGGTAATCCACTTTCTCCGGAAGATCAGGGTTTCTCAGGTGTGATAAACAATCCACCCTGGGAAGAAATTTATCCGGTTAAAAAAGAATTTGCTGATATTGGTAAATACTCAATGGATTATACAACTTTTGATGATTGGTTTAAATCAAAATTAAAAAAAGATAACGCCTTTTCCCAGAGATGGGAAGAATATAAACAATTTTATAAACGATATTCCAATTTTATTTCCGAAAACTATAAATATCATAAACAGAAACCGGAAAGCAGTAATGCCATGAGAACACATTTGAATTATTTTAAAGTTTTCGTAGAAAGGAATTTAGAATTATTAAAAGAAACCGGTTTTATGAATATCCTAATTCCATCAAGCTTTCAAACTGACGAAGGCACATTCGGCATAAGAAAATTAACTATGATAAAAAACAATCTCATCGAACTTTATTCTTTTGAAAATAGAGGATATACTGAAAGAATTAATGGCAAAGATACTAAAATAAAACTTTTCCCTGATGTACATCCACAATTTAAATTTTCGATTGTTCTTGTAGAAAAACAGAACCAGTTAAAAAATGATAAATTTAAAGGACTTTTCTATTTGATAGATCCCAAAGAACTTACTGAAAAAAATCCACTTAATTATGATCTGGAAATGGTAAAAAAATTCTCACCCGTTAATCTATCAATTATGGAATTCAGAAGTGAAAAAGATTACTGTTTAGCTCAAACAATAATTGGAGATCATAAAACTCTGAAACAAACTGGATCAGTCTTAAGAAGAGAATTTAATATGACTGATGATAATAAGTATTTCTCCCCAAGAATCTCAAATGAGTATGATAAAGCAATATATGAAGGTAAAATGATTTTTCAATATAACTCCAATTATGAAGTTCACAAATACTACATAAATGAAGAGACTGCTTTTAATTTATTAGTTGAAAAAGAAGCAAAAAGAATTAGAAAAGAGTTAAATTTAGAAATTTCATTAAGCAAAATAATTGATAAATTCAAAAAAGGAGATTTAAAACTGGAAAAAGATAGTTACAGACTATCATATAGAGATGTCGGAGGTGCGACTAATGAAAGAACTATGATTGCATCAATTATACCTCCTGATACTTACTCAGTAAACACTTTAATTCATTTTATAAATTCAAGATATTCTATCGCAAATGATGAGATCGTACAAACTTTTGACTGCCAAGAAACACGGATATATTTATGTTCAATTTTGAATTCACTTATAATTAATTACTTCCTGAGAAGCAAAATATCATCACATTCAAGTATGTTTAAAATTTACGAACTTCCCATTCCTGAAATTAACAAAGATTTACTAAGGATTATATGTAAAAAATCTTTTAATCTTCTATATCATTTCAGTGAAAAGGAACTTTTTGAAGATTTAAGAATCGAACTGGATTTAGAGGTTGAAGAAATTGATCCGATAAATGAGAGAGCCGAGCTTGAAGTTCTTATAGCAAAAGAATTATTCAAACTAAATAAAGAAGATTGGAAATATTTGTGTTCAACCTTCATCTATGGTGCTGATTCGGAAACGAAGAAAGAATTGGATTCTATAATACAAAAATCTATTGAATTATATTAAACACGATACATGAAAACCTTTGAAAAAGTAATTCCCTTTATTAAAAAGAATATTTCCAAACTGGTTATTGGCATCATTCTCATTGTTATCATCGATGCCGGACAGCTTTACACGATCAAGATAATGCAGTTGGCAATAGATAACCTCAGCAAAACAGGATTTACCCGCCGAATGCTGCTGAATGCTTCTTTGCTTATTATAGGAATTACCTTATTCATAACTCTGCTGCGCTATTTCTGGCGTATTGCAATTATCGGAATAGCATGGAGAGTGGATCGTGATCTGCGCCAGATGTATTATAATCACCTGATGAAACTATCGGCAAATTTTTATAATAAAGCCAAAACCGGTGACTTGATGGCTTATGCCACCAACGATTTGAATGCTATTCGTATGCTGATCGCCTTCGGTTTTGTGATCGGGGTAGATATCATAATCATTGCTGTTGCATCGCTCTTTTTCCTGGTGGATATCAGCCTGAAACTTACTTTACTGGCTATAATGCCGATGCCGTTTCTTTCCTTTATCATTATATATTTTGGAAAGAAAATTCATGTGAAATTTCGCAAAGTTCAGAAAACATTTGCCTCCATGTCCGGTATTGTTCAGGAGAGTATTTCCGGTATCAGGGTAATCAAGGCTTTTGTTCAGGAAGATGCGGAACTGGAAAAAATGTCGAAATCAGCACGGGATTATATGGATGAAAATATCAGCCTGATAAGGATATTTGCTTTATTCCATCCTGTCATGTTTCTGCTTATAAATGTTTGTATGGGAATTGTGCTCATTTTTGGCGGACAGGCAGCAATTCTGCACGATATTTCGATAGGAGAATTTGTAGCTTTCTTCCAATATTTGGGAATGCTTGTCTGGCCCATGATTGCCATCGGCTGGATCGTGAATATGTTCCAAAGGGGAACAGCTTCCCTCAAAAGGTTAAATTCCATCTTCGAGATTGATCCTGAGATAGTTGATAAAGATATCGATGCCGGTATTTCAGCATTGAATGGGAAAATTTCATTTCAGAATTTGAAGTTCAGTTACAATGAAGGAACTCCGGTTATCTTTGACGGTATTTCCTTTGAGATCGAAGCAGGTAAAACGCTGGCTATCGTTGGGAGAACCGGATGTGGAAAAACAACTATCATCGATCTGCTTTCACGAGTTTATAATCCGCCACGGAAATCAATTTTTATCGATGATCATGAAATTTACAAAATTCCGCTGGATACTTTACGTTCCAACCTGGTAATGGTTCCGCAGGAGATTTTCCTATTTTCCGATACAGTAGCCAATAACATCAGTTTAGGTAACAATGAAGCAACCCGTGAGGAAATCGAGGAGGTGAGCGGTAAGGCGCAGGTTTACAGTTCGATAATCGAATTTGAAAATGGATTTGATACCGTGATTGGCGAGCGGGGGGTAACGCTTTCCGGCGGGCAAAAACAACGGCTGGCTATTGCCCGGGCACTTCTTACCGATCCTAACATACTCATCCTTGATGATGCACTTTCGGCTGTAGATACAAAAACCGAAAAAAGCATTCTGGACGACCTGATCGAAAAGAGAAAAAATAAAACTACGATAATTATCTCACATCGTATTTCTTCAATTCAGCATGCCGATAAGATAATTGTATTGAATAATGGCAGAATTGAAGAAGAAGGCAACCACGAACAGCTTTTAACCAATAATGGAATATATGCAGATATTTACGAAAAACAACAGATTGAAGAGAAATTATCAGAATGAGTAGAATAGAAAAAGGTTTAGCGGAAGATCAAGTTCAAGGCAAAATCTACGATAAAATCCTATTTACCAGACTTATTAAATATCTAAAGCCATATAAATTTCTGGTTGTAATTTCATTTATTCTGTTGCTGTTCATCACAGCAACAAATCTTTTAAGTCCGGTAATAACACAGCGTGCCGTGGATAGAATAATTTTATCTAATAATAATTTAATTGAATTTAATGATCTGTCTGAAGCAGAAGAATTTTCTACTGAATATCCCAAAATTAAATTTAAACAGTATGAATTTGCTAGAAAAGGATACCTTATTTTTCCCAAGAAAAAGATTAATTTTATTCCCAAACAAAAGATAGAAGAATTAAAAGAATCGGGGGAAATACTGCTGAAGATTGCTGTTTTGAATAATACTGAAGAAGTCCGCAATATGCTTTCTGATGTTGATTTTATAGAAGTTTCAGATGAAGAACTGGTTATTTTGAATTCCACTATTACCGAACTGAAAAACTCCGGTAATTTGAGCAGAGAACAATTGAAAACTTTAAGAAAAAGAGATTTTGATAAACTTACTTTTTATGGAATATTGTTCTTTATTGTGATCACTTCACAATTGATTTTCACCTATTTTCAGGTCTTTTTCATAAATGTTGCAGCTCAGAAAGCGATGTATGATCTGCGGCGGGATCTGTTTTACAGGTTGGAAAGAATGCCGCTTTCTTTCTTTGATAAAAACCCGATCGGCAGATTGGTTACAAGAGTAACAAATGACATCGGGACTTTGAATGAAATGCTGGGGAATGGTCTCATTCAGTTGATCCAGGAAATGTTCGTTCTTGTCGGCATTATGGTTGCGATGCTGCTTTATGATTGGAAGCTTGCATTGGTATCTTTTGCAATTCTACCAGTTACAGTTGTATTATTCACTATTTTTATTAAACGAAGCCGTAAAATCTATCGGACTATGCGGAGGAAACTTGCCAATATCAATGCAACCCTTTCCGAAGATATTTCAGGATTCAAGATCATCCAATTGTTCAATCAATATAAACGAAAAGTTGATGAATTCAAAATTATCAATGGTGAATATTATGCAACTTCTATCAAGATGATGAAGCTGTTTGCCTTTTTCCGACCGGCTATCAATTCCACCCGCCGTATTGCTGTGGCAATTCTTTTATGGTATGGAGGCGGGCAGATAATTCAGGATAAAATTACTCTCGGTGTTTTTATGGTCTTTCTCTGGTTCTTAGATAGATTCTTTGAACCGATTCATCATCTGAGTGAAAAATTCAATATTATGCAAGCTGCAATGAGCGGAGCAGAACGGATATTTGATTTGATGGATAAAGATATTGAAGATTACAAGCTGGAGAAATCCGGTGAAATATCCAGTGATCTGAAAGGTGAGATCGAATTTAAGAATGTATGGCTGCGTTACAATGATAACGGTGATGTGCTGAAAGATATTTCCTTCAAAGTGAAGTCGGGAGAAAAAGTTGCTCTGGTTGGTCATACCGGTTCGGGAAAGACATCTATCATCAGCATTCTATCCGGACTGTATCCTTTCCAGAAAGGAGAAATCCGCATCGATGGGAAGAATATCGGCAAGTATAATCTGAAAGAACTACGCCGCAATATTGGCATTGTTCAGCAGGATGTTTTCCTCTTTTCCGGCACGATCAGAGATAATATTGTTCTCAGCGATGAGTCCATTTCGGATGCCGAAATGAAAAAAGTAGCCAGATATGTGAATGTTCATGATTTTGTTGAAAATCAACCTGAAAAATACATGGAACCGGTAATGGAACGCGGAGCTACTTTCAGCGTTGGTCAACGCCAACTCATCGCCTTTGCACGGGTGCTTGCCTACGATCCTGCTATTTTCGTTTTAGATGAAGCGACTTCTAATATCGATACGGAAACAGAAATCTTGATACAAGACGCTTTGCAGAAATTGATGGAAAATAGAACTTCAATCATCATTGCACATCGGCTTTCCACCATTCAGCATGTCGATAGAATAATTGTTCTGCATAAAGGCAGAATAATCGAAGAGGGAAATCATCAAGAACTGTTAGCAAATGAAGGACTTTATTACGATTTGTATAGATTGCAGTATCAATAGAAAAATCTGAAACCACGAATTTCACGAATTAACACGGATATAAAATCTTGCGAATGGTTGAGTGAAGCAAGAAGTTTGAAAACCATTAGTTAGTTGAAAGAATTTCAGCGATTGTTTTTTGCAGAAAACAACACACAATTCGAAAAATTCAACAGTTTACGAAAAGTCTGTCAACTTATCCCAAGATTTATCTGCCGAAGGAAGATTCCTGTGGAACTTAGGACAAGTTTCATTTAAGACTTGGCATATGTCGAAGATCATGTGCTAAGTCGACATGACACTCGCAAGCCGAAGTTTATTTTTTAGGTAGCGTTAAGATAACTGTGTCTAATTATTAATTTCTAACTAACAACTAAAAACCGATGGTTTGTTTAAAAATTAAGTTTATTATTGCTTCGTTTGTTCGCTCTGCTCACAAGCCGAAGCTTAATTGGTACCCCTGACCCGATTTGAACAGGTGACCTTTTCCTTAGGAGGGAACTGCTCTATCCAACTGAGCTACAGGGGCACATTCACTAATGTGATATATGAAAATTTTGCACCTGTTTGTGTGTCAAGTAAATGATTTGATTGACAGAATTTCCAACAACTCACAAATCTAATATGTAATTAAATGAAAGGATAATATAATGTTTGATCTTATCAAGATTAGAAAAGAGCTGCACAAAATTCCTGAACTTGGATTTGAAGAAGTTAAAACACAAAAGTATATTCTGCAATTATTAGAAACACTCGATGGGCTGAATATCCACACGTTCGATTTTCCAGGAATATTAGTTGAATATTCTTTTGGGAATGGGAAGTATAAACTTTTCCGGGCAGATATGGATGGGCTTCCAATAACCGAGGATACAAATTGTGATTTTGAGTCGGAGCATAAAGGAAAGATGCATGCTTGTGGTCACGATATGCACATGACAATACTCATCGGACTCATTGAAAAAATTGTAGCTGACAAAATTAACGAAAATCTATTGTTCTTATTCCAGCCTGCCGAAGAGGGGAAAGGTGGAGCAACACGCATCATAAATACAGGAATATTTAATAAATTTGATATTTCAGAAACTTATGCCCTGCATGTAAATGGTGGAATGAAAACTGGCGAGATAGCTTCTAAATCAGGAATATTTTTTGCCAATACGCAGGAAATCGAGGTTGTATTCAAAGGCAGAAGCGCACATGTTGCTTTTGCCGAAAAAGGTATAAATGCACTTACCGCAGGGGCAGAATTTTATCTTGAGATCGCAGACGAGATCAAAAAAGAATTCCCAATTGGAAAACCAGTTATCTGCGTTTTTGGTAAAATGAATGCCGGTGTTGTAATGAATGCTGTTCCAGCCGAATGCAGATTAGAAGGAACTTTCCGCGCATTTACAAGTGAAAACCATGAAATATTGAAAGCTCTTATAGAAAATGTGAAATCTAAAATTGCCAAAAAATACGGTATTGATGCAGAGATAATTTACAAAGCTTACTACAAGGAAGTTATCAATGATGAAATACTATTTGAGAAACTTAAAATAAAATCTGCTGACATGGGTATTGAATTCAAAGAAACCGAAATGGTTTTCACCGGTGAAGATTTCGGATTTTTTACAGAAAAATATAATGGTCTTCTTTTCTGGTTGGGAGTTGGTAATAAAGATGATAATGCCGATCTGCACTCTCCTCAATTTCTACCTGATGAAGAAGCAATTAAGATTGGAGTTGAAATCTTCTTTAAATTGATATAAATAGTATATTATTTCGTCATCCTGACGAGTCTTTCACGTTGCTCTCTTAAGGAAGGATAGACTTTTAGAAAGCATTCAATCTATGTTCACCTGACTCTTCGTTAAAAGATCAGCAAGAAGATTCCTCAGAGTGACGAGAATGTTATCATCCCACTTGCCACGTCGATTTGTCCGGGCGTATCCGGCAACTGCCGGAGGAGACTGAAGCCATGAAAGACTGGACGAATCTCTCACGTTATTCTCCATAGGAAGGATAGATTAATGAAGGTATTAAAAAAAAACCGCTCCAATATTAGAGCGGTTTTTTGCTTATGTTTTTAAAATTTATCTTTTACAGGTCATCATCGTCTATATCGATATCATCAAGGTCATCATCACCTCTGCCCTGCATCCAGTCAGGACAAAAAGCTACGTTCTCTGTGTGATCCCAACCATCCACATTCTTAAGTCCGTATCTTTCCAATATTTCTTCTTCCCAGAGAGAGTATCTCACCTTATCATCGTCAATATCATAAACCAGAACAGGTTTATGGTATTTCCGCAGGCTAAAGTTTCCTCCGCTCAATTCAAAGAATTCCATTATTCTCTTTTTATCTTTTTCAGCGATCATCATAATTCGCTCCTTATACAGATTTAGTTGACCTCTTTAGACACACACAATTTACTTGTTCATAAAAGTGGAGCAGGGTAGATATGTCAAATAAATTTGGATATAATTTTTATAAGATTCTAATAATAATGTTTTTTGTTTTCATTACTATTGAACTATCTGGTTTTGAACCGAAAGCAACTGACTTTATAAATTCTTATCAATATGAATTATATCGATCGTGGTTAAGTGCTGAGAAGCTTGATGGTGATTTTCCTGCAGGTTTTACCGGTAAAAAAGTGGTAAGATGTTTTAAAGATGAAAACGGCAGAGAGATCAATGTGGAGTATGATTGGCAGAATTGGAAGATCACCTCTCAAAGAGAGAATATACCCCTTTTGTTCTATATCGATGACGAACTTAAAATTAAATCTTATATCAATTTTCTGGAAAGGTTTATCTATCGTCTGAACTGTAATGACAAAATGTTCATATTCGATCTTGTAGATCACGATAAAATTATATTGGAATACAAAGGACAGACCGGAGAGAGTGCTCTGGATCTTATCTGGGAAGATCGTCCCGTTCCCAGAATTAAACTGCATCCTGTAGAATTAATAACAAATGCGGATACGTTAGGCTTTAAACTCACCTCCGGTAAAATGGATGAATTCAAAATATTATTCCCTCAGGTTTATAATATGAAAGAAATAATTTCCGGAATTCGTGAACGTGAATTTGCCAAAAGTGTAGAGATTATCCCGCCCATTATTGAACCCGAAAAAGAGATAGTTAAACCACAAATAGAAGATCTCTCACTTGCAGAATATATCAGAAATTACTTTGAAACTCCTCCGCGACGTGAGCTTCTGCATAATAAAATAAAAGATATTCACAAATTTCTTACTCAGGAATTTCCCAACCATTCAATCTCAAATGAGCAGAATATTTGGCATCTTGAAATTGATAAATTTGAAGATAAATTGAACGGGAACATCTCTTTAAAAGTGGAAATTAATGCGGATATGGTGAATATCTTTTCGCAAAATAATATAGAGTTGGAAGGGAAAACCATAAAGTTGGGAACAGATAATATTGATATGTCGAGCTTGACCGAAACTGAAATTTCGGTTATCGCTAATTATATTCCGCAACTAATTTATGAACATCGCGCTATTGGTTCCAAGCTTATGAATTTCCTGCTAATTCACGATGAAGCAGCTTCAACACTTATTGTTTATTCCGATAAACGTGAACTTTATGAAACCGATTCTTACTCGGATATTCTACTTCTTCTTAGCGAATACTGGCAAGATAGAACGGTGTATTTTGGTATTGATAATTTTAAAAAAGTAAATGGAACGATCGAGTTTAAAGGTTTTCTGGCAGCAAGATCACAGACCGGTTCTTGTGACCTGGCAGAGATCTTTTTTCATGTCAGCAAAGAATATATGATCGATCTGGTTATGATAATCCTGCATCCGGCAGAAGATATAAAGAGGTAATATGAAAATTTTTGAAACACATGCACATCTTGACTTCCCGCAATTCGATAAAGATAGAGAACAATTAATAAAAAAATGTTTTAACAAAGATATTGAATATATACTCAATATTGGTGTTGATAAGAAAACCTGTAACGCAAGCATAAAACTAGCAGAAAAATATGATCGAATCTATGCTGCTGTCGGTTTCCACCCGCATGATGCAACCGATTTCAATGCAGAATTTATTCGCAGGAAAGCACAACATCCCAAAGTGATCGCAATAGGAGAGATCGGGCTGGATTATTATCGAAATCTATCTCCGAAAGATATTCAAAAAAAAGTATTTGAGCAGCAGATAAAAATAGCTCTGGAATTAAATATGCCGATAATAGTTCACGATAGAGATGCACATGAAGATTGTTATGATATCTTAAGCAGAAATAACGCTATAAATGTTGTTTTTCATTGTTTTTCCGGTGATGAAGTTTTTGCGCAGAAAGTGATAGAAAAAGGATGGTTCATCTCCTTTACGGGAACTGTAACTTATAAAAATTCAAATATGGAAAACATAATAAGATTAGTGCCTGAGGATAAATTTTTTATAGAGACAGATTCGCCTTATCTTTCTCCCCATCCGCAAAGAGGAAAAAGAAATTCACCCTTGAATTTGCAATATGTAATTGAGAAGATCTCGGAAATTCGTGGGACTACCCCAAAAAATATTGCTGAATTATCCTATATAAATGCCTGTAATTTCTTTACTTTATCAAAATAAATAAAATCGAGTAAAACTTGCATAGAAATATATTTATACTTTATTATTTGTGTTTATCAGTGTTCATCAGTGGTTAATTATTTTTTATGATAGTCTCAACGAATAAATTTATTAAAAATAACTTGAACTAAAATTAGAGGTTAATAATTTTTGCACTAAATTGATTGATGGAGGAAAAAATGGCTGTAACAATTAATGCTGAAACTTGTATTGGCTGTGGTGCTTGCATCGAGACATGTCCCACCGAAGCCCTTGAAATGAAAGACGATAAAGCTGTGGTTGATAAAGATAAATGTGTCGATTGCGGTGCTTGCCTTGATGCTTGTCCCGTAGAAGCGATCACATTATAATCTAAAAGTTTATTAATACTAAAGCCGACATTTTTGTCGGCTTTTTTATTGTAGGCAAGATTCTTTTGTTGACAAGATATGAACTGTGCGGATTTTTTCGATAGTTTCAATATTTATGAAGTATTAATATTATTAATTATTATTTTACAATTTTTACCATAATCTAATTTATGTCTTAATAATTAAGGGAAAGGATTTTATGAAAAATATTAATATGGCAGTTGATATTGGAAACACACATATTGTAATTGGTTTTTATTCCAATACTGAATTTCAATATTCATGGCGATTAAATACCGATGAAGCAAAAACAAAAGATGAATATTTCAATATTATTAAAAAGTTAGCAGATGACCGCAAGTTAATATTATCTCAGATCAATAAAGCTGCTGTTTCATCTGTTGTTCCGGTAATTACGCAGATTTTTTCTCATCTTATTAATAAATACATTAAATGTGAAATAATTATTATTAATGCATATTCTGAACTTGGATTAAATTTTCTCGTGGAAGATCCCGGATTTATTGGCTCAGACCTGATTGTAAATGCCTTCTCAGCAAAGGAAAAATACAAAACAAATTGTATAATTTGTGATTTTGGAACAGCAACTACAATTCAACTTGTTGGCAAAGATGGTCAATTTTTTGGAACCGTAATAGCTCCCGGTGTAATTACTTCTGCTAAGAGTCTGTTTGATTCAACGGCACTTCTCTCGAATGTACAATTAGAAAAACCGAAACATTTATTAGGAACAAATACATCAGATTCTTTACTTTCCGGTATTATCACAGGAAATTTATTTATGACTGATGGATTTATCAAGGCATTGAAAAAAGAATATAAATATCTCGGTCAGATAAAAGCTATTGCAACCGGTGGAATTGCTGAATTGATCTGTAAAGATTCTAAAGAAATTGATATTATTGATAAAAACTTAACTTTGGATGGGCTGAATCGTATTTGCTGTAAATAAGAAAAGAAATAGATGAATAAAAAAATATTAGCTGTATCGATGTTATTGTTGCTTTCCCTGCTCTCTTTTGCACAAGAGTTCCAACCGGAATTCAATCTAAAGGGGATTGCCAAATTAGAATATAACGAAATCGATGTTTATAAATTTCAGAAAGGTTTTTCAATTACAGCATATCCGCACAATAAATTAGGCACTTATCAGATCCAAACAGATAAAGAGATCGATTATGATAAACAACTTGTAAAACTGACCGTAAAATTAAATAAGATAGAACTCTACCCTCCGATATATATTTCGCTTGAGAGCTTTAGGAAGAATACATTCTATGGTTATTTCAAAAATGAATTACTCAAGAAATGTAAGGAACTTATGGGAGATGATGATCGTGAACAAGGCGAAGGTCTGATCCCCGAGATAATAATTAAATTACCAAAGATGGCTCTACCAAAATCTGTTCGCAGGTTTATGGGTGATAAAGCTGGAAGATTGAATCTTAACGGAAGCCAAAGATTGACTTTTGCAGGTAGAAGTACTACTCGTAGTGATCCTGGAGATGAAAGAAATAATAGAACCAAATTTACTCCGGAAATGCGACAAGATCTTAACTTGCGTCTCAGGGGAACAATAGGTGAAAAGATCCATGTAAATGTGAATCATCAATCTACTTCAGATGCAGATGTAATGCCAACGCCATCTGAGATCAATATAAATTATGAAGGTAATGAAGATGAAATTGTAACAGCGATCGATGCAGGTAATATATCTCTCTCATTATCCGGTTCAAAATTTATTAGTTACAGTGCTTCATCAGAAGGTCTTTTTGGTATTAAAACACAATTCAAAGCCGGTAATTTAAATGTTACCACGATCATGGGTAAAGATGAAGCACAAAAAAACACACAAGAATGGGAAGGTAGTTCCAAACCGGATTCAACTGTGATCAGAAGTAATGCTTTCGTTCCTAAAACACACTATTATATTGAACAACCTTCAACCCTTTATGAACTTTATGGTGATGTTGATGGAGTAGAAGGTGAAGATTATCCAATGGGCTGGAAAGATAATGCCATTAGGCTTGATCCAGAGACTAGTAAATGGATGCTTACGACAAGTGGTGCAAATTTGCTGCCTGATATGAATAAAAAATTTACCGTCTATTTGGATGACGGATCTGCTAACAATAATATAATGACCATCGATGGGGTAAATTACATCAACTCCGATGAAACATATCATTTTGATATTTTAAACGAAGGAACAGATTACCTCGTTGCTGATGAAGCCGGTATTATCATCATGACATTGCCTCAAGGGATAAATAAAATTTATTCTATTGGAATCACATATACTCGTAAAAACGGGACAATAGTTGGAAATGATGCCGGCTCACCTGTCGAAGTAAAAATGCTGCGTATAAGAAACCAGGAAGCGAGTGATGAGGATTATTGGGATCTGCAGGTTAGGAATATCTACAATCTTGGAATGCAGAATATCAAGTCTGAAGGTTTCGAAATGAGTGTATATACCATGCCGGCAGGCGTCACAACCCCAGTTTACAATGCTCCTGCAGAAGTTATTATGAATGATAGTATTTTTACTATAAATACTCTTAATGATTATCTTAGACTGGATACCAATGGTAACGGAATAATCAATGGTGAAGATGCTGCAATAAACCTGGATGCCGGCTATATATATTTTCCATTTATAAAACCTTTTTATTCATTGAGTGATTCAATTATCTATCTCGAAGATTATGTTCCGTCAAATGATATTAATAATTATATTTTTGTTAAAGGTAAGATAGGTAGAGAAAATGTTCAGTTGCAGATGGGTATTTTACCCGGAAGTATTGTAATAAAGATCGGACCTGATGAAAAGGAGCTGGTGGAAGGTACTGACTTCATTGCCGATTACGATTTTGGAATAATTACATTTCTCACAAGTGAGGCAAAAGATCCTGAAATCGAGATTTCTATTGATTACCAATTCAAACCATTATTTGCAATGGATAATAAAACAATCCTTGGCATGCGTGCTGATATGGAGTTCAATGAAAACATTAAGCTTGGCGGAACCTTTATTTATCAATCGGAGAAAGTGAGGGAAGACAGACCTAAGATCGGTAACGAAAACAGAAGTATTATTCTTGCTGATATCGATGGAGAAATCGACTATGAATTACCGTTTATCACTAAATTCATTGATTGGCTCCCGTTGATAAAAACAGATGTTAGATCATCTGTAACTTTTTTAGGTGAAGTAGCTATGAGTCTGCCACGCATTTATGGAAGCGATAAACAACATGATAAAAAAGAAGCATATCTTGATGATATGGAAAGCACAATGGAGATGTATCCTCTCGGAATTACCAGAGGAACCTGGTCGTTTGCCAGCAGACCGGCTGAAGAACCGTCGGGGAATCTGATCGATTATGGTAAAGCACATATTAATTATTACAATCCAAATGATGTGTATGCAAGAGATGTTTATGATCCCAACTCCTTAACCGAAAAAGAGGAAAGAGAAAAAGTATCTTTATTAGCATGCAAAATTAAACCTCCCGATATTGGAATGCCCGGAACGAACATGAAATATTGGGCAGGCGTAATGAAATATATTGGTAACGAAGTAGATTTTTCTAAAAAGAAATATATTGAGATTCTGGCAAAAGTAGATACACTTAATTATAATCAGGAATCCCGACCTGTGATCATGCATGTCGATCTGGGAAAGATGAGTGAGGATTTTTATCGTCCGGGTGAAAATGATATGCCCGACAAAGAAGATGGTCTGGTAGAAGCTGATGGAATTCTGGATGGTGGAGAAGATGTTGGTTTAGACAGAATTAAAACCGGAAACCCCGGTGATGATCCGGATGATGATTTTGATAATGAAAAAGTAGTAATAAATGGTGCTGAAGAATATCCCTATATCAACGGAACAGAAGGAAATGGTAAACTCGATACAGAGGATTTAAACGATAATGGCGAATTGGATGAAGATAATATTTACTTTGAATATTCTGTTAACTTAAACGATGGTGAAGAATTCATGGAAAGTGAATTTAACGGCTGGAGATTGTTTCGTATTCCTCTTCATAATCCTGACAATTATAGAATTATAACAGATAATGCGAATGAAGTTCCCAATATTAAAAAAATTACTTTCTCTCGTATCTGGTTTGAAGTTGAAGATAGTACAAGAGTTAGAATTGTTAACCTCGATATAGTCGGGAATAAATGGGAAGAAGAATTTATCAAGAACGAAGATGGTACGGTTGCTACAAATAATACAGAAATTATGCAAGTCGGTATTGCGGATAACCAATCGGGACAGCATTATACACCTGCTCCACATACAGCTATCGAAGAGAAAGGTGAGATTACACTTGAACAATCATTAACTATAGACTATAAAAATATGGGAGCCAAGAAACACGGTTTGGTAACTCAAGAATTTATGGATTGGTTAAATCTTCTTGGTTATAATAAAATACGATATTGGGTATATGCCGAGAAACCGATAGAAGGTTATTCCCCTACGGAACAAGATTCTTTGATAATTCGTCTTGGTGCCGATTCGGTAAATTATTATGAAATTAAACAACCATTATATCTTCAAGAATATAGTGCGATTATGAATAAAGATGGCTGGAAAGAAATAGACATAGAATTCTCCGAATTTACACAATTAAAAAATATGGAAGGCAAAGATGGTGTAAGTTATTATATTGGAGATACAAAACTTTCTAAAGTTGGAAATCCAAGTCTTTCAGATATAAGAGAAATGTCTTTAGGTGTAGAAGCATCCAATCAATTCTCCGGAAGAATTTATTTTGATGATATCAGGGTGGCAGATCCATATGAAGATTTAGGATTTGCAACTAGAGTAAATTTCTCAACTATATTTGCAGATTTTGCTTCATTCAATGCTAACCTGGAATTCAGATCGGAAAATTTCCAATCTTCAGCCAGAAGACAAACCAGTATGTCATTTGTTCAACAAACAGATTTGAATATTACCAACAGAATTAATTTAAATAAATTTATGCCGGCAGAGTGGGGTTTCAATATTCCCCTTAATCTAACAAGGACACAATCGCTTGGAATACCACGATTTAAATCGGGTTCCGATATATTACATGAAGATCTTCTTGCTGAAGATAAGGAACGGGAGACAAATAGAAATCTGTTATATCGTGCAGATATTACAATAAATCAGAGTAAAACACCCAAAAGTAAAATATTAGCTTATACAATAAAAAATACTACTATTAGTGGTAGTATTCAAAAGAATTTTACAACAAATGCTGCTCATGCAGATACAACAACATCATATACACTCAAGCATATTTATAATTTTACAATTCCAAAAGAGAAGATAGATATAGGGTTGTTCTCAAATTATAAATTTCATTTCTTCCCGCATTCGATTTCTAATACTTTAACTTTACGGGATACAGAGCCGTCTTCATGGCATTGGGAAACTTACGCTGACTCAATCCCGCATTGGGCTCCAGATGTAAATTCATTTAAAACTCGTACATTTGAAACATCATCCGGTGTCGATTACGATATTCTCAGTGATATTTCAACTTCATACGACCTTACAACCAAACGTGATCTATTACTGAAGAATTATTGGAAAGGATATAACATCGGGCAGGAGAAAGATAGAACTCAAAATATAACAATCGGTTTTGATCCAACGTATCTTGATAATATATTCAATTTCAATGCGGATGTTTCAGTTATATACGATGATGACCATGTAAAATCCGGTACACAGGATACATTGTATTACAGAGGTAAGGTAAATCGGAAAATTGGTGGGAATTTTACTTTAAAGAATCAAAGTATGTTACGTGATCTTGCAAATTGGCTCGATACAAAATTTTCCGAAACTGCTGTCGGGAAAGAAGATACTGAGAAGCAAGATGAAGGGATAAAAGAAGAAGAAAGAACAACATTTGATTATGAAGAACCAATAATAGAACCTGAAGAAATTGAGAACGGAGAAAGAGATGAGCTAGATGGAGATGAGCACATTGAATTTGATACACCTGAAGAACGGAGAGAAGGTGATGAAGAGGGAGAGCAGCGAGAGCCTGAGAAAGAACCTGAACAACCGACAATGCCAGAAAGAAAGAGCAATTTATTTGCTTCAGTAGTAAGCTATATTAGCGGGTTGAGTAATATAAGTATTTCTTATAATAATTCTTACCGTACAACCTATGATGATAGATTCGAACGTCCCAATTTTCTTTATCAGTTAGGTCTGCCGCATATTCTTGATGAAGAAGGAGATGATAAGGAAATAATCCTGAAAACGATTACCGATATATATTCAACTTCAGCCAGTTTCCCGATCATAAAAAATCTATCAACAAGCTTCGGATACTCAAGAGAGATCGTAAAAACATACAGTAATAATAGTAAGCTGAAGATAACTACAACCTTCCCAAATTTATCTGTAACACTTACGGAATTTGAAAAGCTCATTCATGCAGATAAGATATTAACAAGTTCACGTCTTACAAGCAGCTATGTTTATTCAGAAATTCTGGATGGCGACATTGACTTTACACAAGCTGATTCAGAACAGAAACGAATAAATTTCATGCCATTAATTTCCTGGCATGGGAATTGGGTTCATAATATTACGAGCAGCTTCTCTATTAATTACTCTGACTTAACAAATATCAGTCATCGTGTTAATTATGATGATATCCGATGCGCTATTTCTAAATCCATGAATGGTAATCTCTCATGGTCATTTTCCAACCCTAAGGGTATAAGAATATTATTCTTCAAACGAACAAATATGAAAAATGAATTCACAACAGATGTGAATTTTAATATGACAATAGACAAAACAACAATGAAAGGTCAGGAAGAAGAAATTGACGAAGTTGATAAAGAGTCATATAGTGTTACACCGGGCGCATCTTATAAATTCAGTAAAAGCATTACGGCAGGGCTTACAAGTGAATATGAGTGGACAGAAGACATAAAGCGAGACACATCTTCTTCCACATTCCGTCTTAGCATCTGGGTAGAAATAGTTTTTTAGAAATCTGATTAAAAAATAAGTTACAAGCATTTTACTTGACATCAAGATATTCTATTGCTTTAGAAGTACATTAATAAGGAGAAACCGATGGTAACAAAAGCACAGAAATTCAGATTGGGCATTTTTATTACTGTAATATCTATTTTAATGATCATATTCCTCGTTATGGTTGCCGGTACAAAGATCATGCAAAAACGTGATATATATTACATTCGATATGAAGATTCATCAGTAACTGGGCTTCAGGTTGGCGGACCGGTAAAATATCGAGGTATT
Source organism: Candidatus Cloacimonadota bacterium (assembly GCA_030600585.1). GTDB lineage: Bacteria > Cloacimonadota > Cloacimonadia > Cloacimonadales > TCS61 > Tenebribacter. The sequence goes on from JAUVLU010000001.1 coordinate 40,728, forward strand.
AGTATTGGAAGAGTTGATGATATTTCTATTGATCTGGAAAATATTTCTGATATTATTGTAACGATAAATATAAAATCGGGAACACCAATAAAAGGCGATATGGAAGCTTCCTTGATACCGATCGGTATTACAGGTTTAGTACAGGTCGAAATAACCGGAGGAACTCAAGAAACAGAGCTTTTAGAAGAAGGTTCATTCATTAATTCAGGATTTTCTACTTTTGAAAGTATTTCAGGGAAAGCAGAAATAATCACAAATAAAATTGAGATACTACTTAATAACTTAAACGAAATAACCAACAAAGAAAATGCTAAACGATTAAATAACATTATCGCAAATATTGATACTACCATAAATCAAAATCAAAACTCTGTTTCAAATACAATTGTAACTTTAGAAATAATTACAGAAGATTTTAAGCAGATAACCAAAGATACGAAGACACTTTTGAATAAATTAGATAAGATCATAAAATCCGGTAAAATTGAGAAAATTGTTGCAAACACCGATGAAATTACTTCTGAACTTGCAGATTCCGATCTTAAACAGCTCATGACCGATATTCATAAACTTACCATTGATGCAAATAATGCAATTTTCCGCATCGATGCAACTCATCTTGAAAGCAGACAGGATCTGCTCGATACGATTGAAAGTTTAAAAGAAACTATCGACTATTTAAACGACTTTTCCAGACAGATCAGTGAAGATCCATCACTGCTAATAAGATCAAGGAACTAAGGGAGAAGTAACTATGAAAAAAATAATTATTCTAAGTTTATCGTTCATAATTTTATTTGGGTGCATGGCAAGAAACATTGCTACCAGAAACTATTTCATTCTTGAATATTATTCTCATTCGGAAAAAGATGAACTCAGATTGGATGAACCATTCGATCAATCTGTTTATATTGAGGACACAAAAGTTCCAATAACATATAATAGAAAACAGATCGTTGTTCGTCATTTTGGACCGCGTATTACATATTCCGACAATAATCTTTGGGGTATCAAGCTTTCAAAGATAATTCCAAAGTTATTAAAAAAACGACTGGACAGCTACAATATGTTCAAGAATACACAAAGAGAGATTTTTACTTCCGATCCGGATTATGCGATTGATACAAGTATAAATAATATTGAAATGTATATTTCCGAAACACTCTATCAAGCAAGACTGAATATTGATTTTACCTATCGGAAAAGAGATAAAGAAAAATCGTTGATAACTCATTCAGCAAATATTGAAAGAGTATTGTTGAAACAGGATTTTGATACTTTTGTACAAACAGTGAACGAAATTCTTTTAGATGAAATCGACAAATTTGCTGCAAAGATAAATATTTATAATACTCTTGGTCCTCAAGCAATTATTTCACAAGATAATATTCCAGTAGATATCGATCCTACACTGGTTGAAATACTTGATTCTGAAGAAGACAATACAGGGAAAGGACTTTTATTGGTACCAGCTATTACAAGAACAGAAAATGAGCCTTATTATAAAATTTATGATAAATATGGATACGAAAGGTCAGCTAAAATGGGAGAAGCGTTTCCGTTGATGGAAGGCACCTATTCTATCGAATATGGCTCTGGAAATCATGATCAAAAAATGATTAAAAAAAACATTAAAATCCACCCGCGCTATAAAACAATTGTGGATCCTGACTGGGGTTGTCTGATTGTTGAAATTATAGATGAGAATAGAAATTTCGCCAAAGTTATTTACGAGTTATTTGATTTAGAAGAAGGAGAAAGTTTTGGTAGTGAATTTCCTGCAGAAGTAGAACTTGGTGAGCAGGAAAAAGTCTGGGTTCTAAAATCTGGGCATTATAAAATAACTTTAAATAATAAACCATTTAATACATATACCGATTTCACTACTGTTCTTATTGAAAAAGGTAGCGTACAAAAACTGACTATTGTTATGGAAACCGATGAAGATGGGAATCCAACCAATATGGCAGGAGCGGGTATTTTAGAGGAAAGTTTTTTAGAAGCATCACTAGAATCGTTTAAATTTTCAAGTGCAATTCACATTAATGGAAATATGAACAGTGATAATGAACAAGATGAAGATAATCCTAAAGTAACAATAACGATGAATTCACAACTGGAAAATTATCTCATTTACGATAAAGATCCACTTTATTATAATATGAAAAGTGTTGTAAATCTGGGTATATCAAAATCTTCAGACACGGATTTCCGGCTTGCTTCAGATAAATTCGATATCAAGAATACGGGAATTTATTATTTTATTAAAGATCTTGGTTTTTATGGTAGATTTGACGTAAGTTCACATTTCTTCGATGAAAAACAATACAGTTCAAAAAAATTCTATTATCAAAAATTTGATGAAAATAACGAAGCACTGGGTGATAGTATATTCTCTGACAACGTACAGATAAAATCATCCTTTTTCCCTGTAGAATTAAAAGAAGGAATTGGTATTAACTATCGGATATTAAATTTATCTCGGGCAAATTTGAGTTTTAGAGCCGGATTCGGAATTAGACAACATTTCAATAAAGATGTTTTTATTTACGATCCTTCAGAAACATATATTGATAATAACGATATTGAACACAGAAAATATTTTGAGATAGCTTCTGTAAATACTACAGGAACAGAACTATCGCTTGTCGGCAACTTCCAACTGCCTTTCAATCTAACTTATGCTTCAAATGCAGATTTCTACTTTCCGTTCGATAAAAACGATGACTTTACATTTGAATGGGAAAATTCTTTTAACCTGAATTTGTTCAAACATATCTCACTCGATTACAAATTTAATTTAGAAAAATTAAGTAAAGATTCTGGAATTGATTATTTGGTTAAAGAGCATAGTCTGTTCTTAAGAGTAACATATTTCTTGAGATAATATGGAATATAAAACACGGTCATTATTCTTTGATGGAGAGATTACAAAGCACACAGTACCTGCCTTAAATGATGAATTCTCAAGATACAGTGGTCAAACGATTTCCACACTTGATTTGCAACATGTTACAAAGATAGATAGTGCAGGTATCGCTTTTATAGATGAGATGTTGTTGCAATTGGAATTAAATTCTATAGATTCTTTATCTATGAACCAGATGGTAAAAACAGCTTATAACACTTTCACATCAGCAAAATTAAAACCAATTAAAACAAAAAAAAAATTAGATTTCTTTACTCATCTTGGATCCGGATTTATAAATTTCCTAAAATCTATTAAGGATGGAACATATCTGGTCGCGGATATTTTCTACTGGTCATTTGTGGGTATTTTTGATAAAAGGGGACAACGTAAAGGTTCAGTAATTCAACAGGCACTATTCATTGGAGTAGATGCATTTGGGATAATTGCATTACTCTCAATGATCCTTGGCTTGATAATAGCTTTGCAATCCGCTGCACAATTACGACAATTTGGAGCGAATATATTTGTTGCAGATCTCATGGCTGTATCAATGGTTACGGAAATGGGACCTATGCTCACGGCAATAATCCTGGCAGGTAGAAGCGGATCATCAATAGCTTCAGAGATTGCCACTATGCAGGTTACCGAAGAGATCGATGCACTGAAAATGATGGCGATAAATCCGATAAAATATATTGTCGTTCCCAAATTTCACGCAATTACGATCTGTATTCCACTTCTTGTGACAGCGTCAACATTGATCGGGATATTTGGTGGGCTTATCATAGCTGTAACATATCTTGATCTGAGTGTAACTGTTTTTGTTAATAGAGTGTTTGAGATACTTACTCTAAGAGATGCTCTTATTGGACTGGGTAAAAGTTATTTCTTTGCATGGGTTATTGTTATAATTGGAAGTTACTACGGATTTAATGTGAAAGGTGGAGCCGAAGGTGTTGGGAAGGTTACTACCCAGGCAGTTGTTGCTTCGATCTTCTGGGTGATAATACTGGATGCAATCAATAGTTTGATATTCTATTTTTAAATATGAAAAAACCAATAATATCAGTTAAAAATCTCGTTGCAAAATATGGTGAAGAAACAATATTGGAAAATGTTTCTGTGGATATTTATCCTCATGAAGTAACTGTGATATTGGGCGGTAGTGGTTGCGGAAAAACTACTTTTATCAAGAATATACTTAAACTTTACCAACCTTTTTCCGGATCAGTAAAAATTTTTGGTAAAGAAGTAACCTCAATGGATGAGCAGGAATTTAATGATATTTTGAGTAAAATAGGTATACTATTTCAAAACGGAGCATTACTAAATTCACTCAGTATCTTTGATAACGCTGCAATCCCTCTTGAACAGCATACGAAGCTTCCAAACAACGTAATAGAAAAAATGATAAAAGTAAAATTGGATCTGGTTAATCTTGGTTATGCAATACATATGTTGCCATCAGAACTGTCTGGAGGAATGAAAAAAAGAGCTGCTCTTGCCAGGGCGATTGCGCTCGATCCTGATATCTTGATCTGCGATGAGCCCTCTGCAGGTCTCGATCCATTGACAAGTGCTTCTCTTGATGAATTGATCCTGAAACTAAAAGATCTTCTTAATATGACCATTGTGATTGTAACGCATGAACTTGCCAGTATTCATCGGATTGCCGACAGAATTGTTTTTCTTGATAACGGAAGATTGCTATTTAGTGGAACATTAGAAGAAGCAAAAAAAACAGATATACCAGAAGTAAAAACATTCTTTGAAGTTGGTAAATTTTAATATGTCACAAAATAGAAAGAAATTCCTATTAGATGAAAATTTGGGTAAGCTTGCAAAATGGCTGCGAATGCTGGGCTATGATTCTGTAGTTTACAAAAGCATCAGTATAGAAAAGAAAATATCTCTTTGCGTTAAGGAGAGAAGAATTTTCTTAACAAGGAGTAAAAAAATTGCTAAAATGAATGAGCATTTCTTCAGAATATTGATTAGAACAGAAAAATATGATAATCAGTTGAAGGAAATTTTGCCTTTACTTGAAATAAATAATGAAATGTTTTTTTCAAGATGTTTGGAGTGTAACAACGGATTGCAGGCGATAAAAGCAGAAAATATTGATGGTTTAGTTCCGGAAAATGTTAAACATAATTTTACCGATTATAAAATTTGTCGGAAATGTGGTAAAATTTACTGGCATGGTTCACATTATGATGCAATGAAAAGCAAACTTAAGAATTTATTGACAATATAACTTCTAAAAATTAAAAAAACATTAGTAAGGATTTTTATAAATTTATTAAATATATTTTATCTATATTGTCTTGTAGGGGGAAATATGAAAAGATGTATATTTTTTCTGTTTGTCTTCATATTTGCTGGTCATGCTTTTGCACAGGAAATTGATTCAAATGAATCAATTAAAGACTCCAATAATACCGAAACCACTATTCTTGAACGACCAACAGATATATTAGCTAAAGCATTGAATGATCACGCTGTTTCTTTACGATGGCAGAGCTCAAATGACAATATTACTGGATTTATTCTTTTTAGAAAAAGAGAAAATGATGAATTTATTGAGATCAGCAAATTAGATAAGGATAAAGCTTTTTTTGTTGATGATAATCTGAAATTCAATGTAAATTATTCATATAAAGTTCAATGTTATAATGAAGAAATTAAATCTGAATTTTCTGATGAGATCACAACATCCACTGTATTTCCCAAACCATCAGATATTGGTATAAAACCAATTGATGATCAATCCGTAAAAATAACATGGCAGAATAACTGTGATTTTGAAACCGGATTTATTATTGAGCGGAAGAATATAGATACACAATATATGGTGATAGGAAAAGTTACTGCCGATGAAACAGTATATGTTGATAAGGGATTGATAGTTGGAGAGAAATATTATTACCAAATTAAAGCTGAATCTGAATTCAACGAATCATTGGCTTCTGATAAAATTACTGTAGAAACTGAATTTCCGGCACCCGATAATTTTAAAGTGAAAGCTCTTGATGATCAATCCATACGTCTTACATGGGAAGACGGATATGAGTATGAAAATGGATTTAAAATTGAGAGAAAAACCGATAATGATGAATTTGAGGAAATTGCTGTTGCAGAGGCAAACTCACGTTATTACGTCGATGAAGAATTAGAAGATGGTAAAACGTATATTTATATTGTCAAAGCATTTACAAATATCAATGAATCCCGTCCGAGCACTTTAGCTTCTGCAGAGTTAAGATTTCCCTCACCCCAGAAGTTATATATTGATGTTTTGAATGACCATTCTGCAAAACTGTACTGGGAAGATATATCCTCTTTGGCTTACGAGTATATTCTTGAACGTAAGGTCAATGATGGTAAGTACAAAGTAATCAATAAACCCGGCAAAGAAGCGAGAGATTATCTAGATAAAGATATGAAACTGGGTGATGAATACACTTACAGGATCAAAGCATTATCCAAAATAAATGAATCAGAATATTCCAACGAGGTAAGTACAAAAACCGGCTTTCCAAGTCCCGAGAATCTTTATGCCGAAAACATCGATGATCAATCACTTAAATTGTATTGGGAAGACAACTGTTCTTTTGAAACAGGGTATAAATTGGAAAGAAAGGAAAGCGGAGGTGAGTTTCGAGAAATAGCTAACCTGAAACCAAATGAGACATTTTTCTTAGACACAGGTTTGTCTTTTGGAACAACATATAATTACAGAGTCGTTGCCTATACACTTGCATCCGAGTCAGCTTACTCAAATATTTTATCTGCAAAAACAATTTTCCCTGAGCCGACATATCTTTCAGTGCTAATTATTGATGATCAATCATTAAAATTATCGTGGATGGATAACTGTACATTTGATACCGGATTTAAAATTGAAAGAAAGGCGGGCAAAGAAGATTTTGTTTTGATCAAAGAACTTCCTGCTACAGCAGATTCCTATGTGGATGAAAGACTTTCTTACGGCACGCAATATATCTACCGGATAGTAACAATAACCGAATCTAATACTTCAAATTATTCAAGCGAGATCATTGCAAGAACAGTTTTTCCTGAACCTTCATATTTAAGTTCAGAAGTTTTAGATGATAGAACAGCATCAATTTATTGGGAAGATAACTGCGAATTTGAAACAGGCATCAAAATCGAAAGAAAAACAGAAGATGAAAAATTTTCAGTTATAGTTAAACTTCCGGCTAATTCAACTTCATACACAGACGATAACTTGAAGTTTGGAAAAACATATTATTACAGAGTTCAGGCTATTACTTCGATCAACGGATCAGATTTTTCTAACGTTGAATACCTGAATACGATATTTCCGCATCCTACAAATCTAAAGGTAGAAATTGTTTCTGCTGGTAAGATCAAATTGAATTGGAATGATAACTGTTATTTTGAAGATGGTTACAAGATCGAAAGAAGCAAAAATGGATCTGATTTCAAAGTAATAAAAAAAATAAATCCCAATATAACAGAATTCATAGATAAAGACCTGGCGTACGATGTAGAATATTCATACCGCGTTTATGCCTTTACAAATATGAATACATCTCATTATACTAATACGGTTTCTGAATATTACGGGTTACTTGTTCCGGGAAATTTTAATATTTCGGTTGTAGCAGATCGGCAGGTTAAACTTTCGTGGACAGATAATAGCAATATTGAAAAAGGTTTCAAAATTCAGAGAAGAACTGAGGATAAGGATTTTACAACAATTGCAACTGTACCGGCAAATATGGAATCTTACATCGATTCTGATACAGAGATCCATAAAAAATATTATTATAGAATTTTCAGTTTTATTAATAGGAATAATTCACCTGAATCTAAAAGTTATTCTGCAATATGTCATTTTGGAAAATTGCGGGTTCCCGAAGATCATCCTACAATTCAATCTGCAATTAACTTTGCAGTTTCCAGAGATGTTGTAATTGTTCAACCAGGCATATATAAAGAAAATATAAATTATGATGGTAAGAATATAACAGTTTGTTCTAAATTTCAGAACACACAGGATAGATCATACATAATTTCTACTATTATTGATGGAAAGAACACCGGTAGCGTTGTTAATTTTGAAAGCGAAGAAACCGAAACCGCAAAGCTTATTGGTTTCACACTCCAAAATGGTTCGGGAAATGGACTCCGTGGTGGTGGGATTTTCATTTATAATTCCAGCCCAACAATTAGTGATATAATTATTAAAGAGAATAAAGCAGACAAATTTGGCGGAGGACTTTATCTGTATAATTCTAATTCTTTAATTGAGAATGTTAAGATTGAGAATAATTCTTCTTTAGGAAAAAAGCATGGATATGGCGGTGGAATTTATCTAAGTAATTCTAATCCGATTCTAAATAAATTAGAAATTATAGACAACAAAGCCAATGGATTTGGTGGTGGAATTTATATATACAATTCAAACCCTGAGCTTTCTAAATGTGTTATAGCCGGCAATGAAGTTATTGGTACTGAACATGGTTTTGGTGGTGGAATATATACTCAGTATTCAACATCTTCCTGGCGAAATCTTACCATTTGTGATAATTCTGCTAAATTAGGCGGAGCTATTTATTGCAATAGTTTCTCAAATCCAAAAATATCCAGTTCGATTTTATGGAATAATTCTCCCCAGGAAGTATGTTTCCATAAATTTGGTGATATAAAAATGACACTAAGTTATACTAACATAATGAATGCCGAAGATGGTTTTAAAACAAATAATAACGGTTCACTTTTCTTTAAGATGGGAATAATTAACTCAGATCCCAAATTTAAAGATGCAGAGAATAGAGACTATAATTTATTAGAAGAATCTCCATGTATCGATGCTGGTGATCCGTCGGAACAATTTTTTGATAATGATGGATCCAGAAGTGATATGGGAGCTAAATAAAAAAATAAAAATATATAATTTAGGAGGGGTAATACATGACGAAGAAAACAAAAATTGCATTAATTATTATCTGTATGATCATATTAATGAGCAGCAATGTTTTTGCTCAGATATTCCAAAGACAGATATTTACAGGACTTCACGGCAATGCTACTAAATTGATCGGTGGAGAAGAAGACGATAGTACCGTTAGGATTTTGGGGGAATTTAATGCTGGCTATTATATTACCCGTAGAATTGGAGTTGGCATTGAAGCCGGTTATGGTTTTGTTACGGTTCGCGATAAAGACCAATTGTTAGAAGTGATGAGTCATATTGTTTCAAAAGATGATGCTCCGTTTGAAACATCATTTATCCCGATCTCTGTTTTTGGACGTTATAATCTCATAAAGGATCAAAACTGGATCCCATATCTTACCGGAGGAATGGGTGTGATGATGTGGAAATGTGAAAATACCGATACCGGTACAGAAATCACTTCAGGGAACAATTTTATAGCTAATATCGGTGGTGGGATCGAGTGGGAAATATCCCGTACGGTCGGTATCGATTTCGGTGTAAAATACCAAAGAATATTTAACCAGAATCAAGATATGTCCGGTGAATCTACAAGTTTTCTTGGAAGACCCGATGTGCAAACGGGAAACTTATCTGCCGGTTTTGGGATAACTATCCGTTTTGGCGGCTGGAGAGATACAGATGGTGATGGTTATGAAGATAAACTGGATAAGTGCCCATTAGTTCCTGAAGATTTTGATGGTTTCGAAGATGAAGACGGCTGCCCTGAATGGGATAACGACGGCGATGCACTTGCCGATTCAGTTGAAACAAACACAGGTGTATTTATCAGCGCAGATAGTACCGGAACAGATCCTAACTTGGCTGATACTGATATGGACGGGGTTAATGATTATGATGAGGTTTATACTTACATGACTGATCCCAACTCAGTTGATACAGATGGTGATGGCTTAAGTGATGGTGATGAGATCAATAACTACCAAACTGATCCCAACTCAGTTGATACAGATGGTGATGGCTTAAGTGATGGTGATGAAATATTTATTCATCAGACTGATCCAAGAAATGCAGATACTGATGGTGATGGTTTTATGGATGGAGATGACAAATGTCCGTTAGAGCCGGAAACATTTAATGGTTTCATGGATGATGACGGATGTCCTGACAAGAAACCGGAAATCATATTTGAGAAAAAATCACCTATTGTTCTTGATGGTGTGAATTTCAAAGTAGGAAGTTCTGAACTGACCAATAGTGCTAAACTTGTATTAGACAAGGTAGTTAGAACACTTAAGGATTACAAAGAAATGCACCTTGAGATCAGTGGGCATACGGATAGTTCCGGTTCAAGATCACTCAATATGAAGCTGTCTCGAAAAAGAGCAGAATCTGTACGGCGTTATCTGATCAATCAGGGAATTGAAGAATACAGATTACGCGCAATAGGCCTCGGTCCCGATCATCCGGTAATCTCAAATAAAACAAAAGAAGGACGTGCTAAAAATAGACGTATTGAGTTCTTTAGAACAAAATAATTCGTAAGTTAAGCTGTAACATGAGGACCCTGTTTTTACAGGGTCCTTTTTTTGGTGTTTTTGTAGCATAATTTATGTAGCATTAATCACAATTTAATTGTAGAATAATTAAAATATTATAGTTATACTTGACGGTAATTGTGGAATGATTGAAAGATAAAAACATAATATAAAAAGGAATAATTAATGTTAAAAAGAATATTTATTATTGGAAAGATCGAGAAGCAAGTTGAGAAAGTATTAATTGATGTTCCTAAAAAGCATAAAGGATAGTTTAATGAACGAAACTAATACCTTAAGAATTTTCAAATTAAGAAATCAAATTCGTGAATATGCATGGGGATCAAAAACATTTATTCCTCATTTACAGGGGAAGGAAGAAGCTTCGGGGGAACCACAGGCAGAATTATGGATGGGTACTCATTCTCAAGGATCTTCCCGCATAATGATAAATGGCAGAGAAGAGTCACTTCGGAATATTATTAATGAAGAGCCTTTGAAGATGCTGGGAAAAAATACTGCCGGAAAATTTAAAAATGAATTACCATTTCTGTTTAAGGTTTTAGCTGCTGCAAGTCCACTTTCCATTCAGGCTCATCCCAATAAAATTCAAGCAGCAAAAGGATTTAAACTTGAAAATGAAAAAAATATTCCATTGGATTCCGGCGAACGTAATTATAGGGATGATAATCATAAACCCGAACTGATTTGTGCATTAACGAATTTTGATGTAATGTGTGGATTCCAACCTATAAAGGATATTGTAGAAAGAATTAAATATCTGCAATTGGAAGATCATATTCATGGAATAAAGCAATTAGAAAAAAATCCTTCAGCTAAGAATTTGGAAAAAATGTTCTCAGATTTGATGAGTAATAATAACAATAACCAAATTCAACAAGTAAGTATTTTGGTAAACAGAATTGCCGAATTACAACCAAGAGATGAAAAAGACACTTTAATATTTAGATGGATAGCAAGACTCGCAGCAATTTATCCAAAAGATATGGGAGTTTTTTCTCCACTCTTTTTAAATGTTGTAAAACTAAAACAGGGAGAGGCATTGTTCATAGAAGCAGGTGTTTTACATACGTATTTAAATGGTTGTGGTGTGGAGATCATGGCGAACTCGGATAATGTGTTACGCGGAGGACTTACCCATAAAAAAATTGATCTTCCCGAACTAATAAAAATACTCAAATTCGATAATGAAGGATTGAAGATAATAGAGCCGATAATTAATACAAATGAATATATTTATCATACTTCCGCAAAAGAATTTCAACTTTCGAAAATTGTAATAAACGATGAAGAACCATTTGTAAAATCTAATATATCGAGTGCTGAAATTATTTTATGTACGGAAGGATCAGGTTCTATAAAATGGTCGGGATCAACGCTTGAAATTAAACACGGCGAATCTCTATTTATCCCATTTGCAATTTCGGAATATATTATCGAAGGCTCGATGGAATTATTCAGAGTTGTAGTTCCAACAAAATAGAGAGGATGAGTTCTATTTGAAATATCAGAGCAGAATTTGTTTGATGTAGAGGAGGAAAGAAAATGAAATTAAAAGAATTTTTACAGTTAATGAAAATACCGGTTCTTCTAATTGGAGCCATGATCATTATTTTTTCATTTATGTCATATTTTTTTGGTTTCCACCTTACATTAGTAAAAAATAAGGGGTTGGTAACGTGGGTAATATATGATGTTTTTTATCAATTGGATTATACACACGAAGCAACTTTTGCCTCTTGGTTTCAGTCACTTCTATTTATATTTACAGCAGCAGGATTTTTCTTGATCGGATGGGGGAATAGAGAAAAATTAAAGATTAGTTCTGCCAGACAAGGCATTATCAAATTATTCAGTGTGATAATGTTTTTTCTTTCTATAGATGAAATACTTTGCCTGCGAGATCAATTAGGTAAGAGAATCGAATACACAACGGGTTTTTTGGATAACACCAATATTGAACATCTCGGCTATTCAGGGCTTATTGTTTATATACCGCTGGCTTTAGCCGGAATAGTTTTCTTTAGTTTAATATTTAAGAAACCGATCAAGAATATCAGGAATGTAAAACAAAGAGTTCTAACAAATCATTATTTCAGATTAGTTATTTTATTAATTCCAATTTATCTCATTCTTGTATTTAGTGAAGTATATCTGTTAATGTCCGGTCACCCCATCAAACTAATTCTCTATATTGAAGAATTCATAAAACTTGGAATGGTATTTAGTGCTTTTAGTTTTGTATTGAAAATTTCGGATAATTATAATTTGTAAGGAGAAATGATGAAAGAATTAATGCCAAAACTAATTGAATGGATATCGGCTTTTGGACTTAAACTTATTGCCGCCATTGCAATATTGATAATCGGAAAGTTTGTAATTAAAGGAATAAAAAAATTACTAACTAAAGCATTGGAAAAGAAAAAAGTGGATAAAGAGGTTATCTCTTTTACCGAATCTCTTACCTACAGTGTACTCTGGGTGTTTGTGATCATAGCCGCACTGGCGCAGCTTGGAATTCAAACGTCATCTTTTCTGGCAGTTATCGGTGCTGCAGGTTTGGCTGTTGGACTGGCTTTGCAAGGATCACTTTCCAATTTTGCTGCCGGATTCTTAATGATAATCCTGCGTCCTTTCAAGGTTGATGATTATGTAGAAGCGGGAGGTGTAAGCGGAATTGTGAAAAATATAAATATCTTCACAACAGAATTTGTGTCATTTGATAATAAGAAAATAATAGTTCCTAATTCGCAAATAATGAATGGAACGATAACAAATTACACAGCAGAAAAAATAAGACGTGTGGATTTTAAATTCGGGGTTGGTTATGAATCTGATATTAAAAAAGTTAAAGGGATATTCAATAAACTTATCAAAGAGCATAAACTGATCTTAAAAGATCCGCAACCTTTTGTGAGAATGGGTAATCTGGGAGATAGCTCCCTTGATTTCACGGTTCGCGTATGGACGAAAACCGAAGATTATTGGACTGTCCATTTTGATCTGACAGAGAATATAAAAGAGGAATTTGATAAGGAAAACATAAATATTCCATTCCCGCAAATGGATGTTCATATGATCAAAGAGTAATTGAGTTCATAAAAAAACAAAATCTGCCGCTTTCAACTTGTAAAAATATATACCTGAACTGTAACTTTTTGCATTCTTTCCCAGCCCTGACACAATTAAATAGAAACAAAAAATTTAACGGGTTAAAAAGGACTAGGCTATTTTAAATTAATTTTTGCAAATAACCTGCACCTTCAGGCGTAGGACTTCAAGCACCAAACCAAACACCACCACAGCGTTTACGCCGAGTGTTGAAAAACAAAAACATTCGGATGTCCTGAGGACAATCAGAAGTTTTCAACCGTTCGGAAGGTTCTACGACCGTTCCGAAGGTTTGAGATATTTAATAAAACCTGAAATTCTCCAATTTCATTTGTTTAGATAGATCCCATTCACCCGGCTGCCAGTTTCGCACGTGGATGAGTGGTTGATCTCCTCGAAAATCTATCAATAAAAAAAGATAACCTTCATCTTTGTAGGTTGATGAATAATAGTTCTGCTGCATGGAAACACCATAAACACTATCTACAGGCGCAACATTTATATTGAAAGTATCAAACTGAAGCCAAACAAATTTGTTATTTTTAAAAACTTTTTTTTGACTGGCAATATGTTCCTTTTTTGTTTTCTTAAAATATATTATCTCTTCATCCGAAAAATCAGTTGATATTTCTTTATCGAGTTTGGTTCGTTTCACTACTTTTCCGCTTATCATTATCTTATCTAATGGATTATCTCCTGATATTCGGAACTGTCAAAAGCAATGATCGGGAAGAAAATAAAGGGAAGAAACAACATTCCAGTTTCAAAAATTGATTCTTCCTTTCCAAATGCTTTAGCTATATCTAATATTATAACCACTGCGAAAAAAATGTTTACAAATGGAATGAGCAATAAAAATATCCACCAAAATGGTCTGCCGGCAATTTGCAGTTGTAGGATAATGTTATAGATCGGGATAATGCATCCCCATCCGGGCTTGTTAGCCTTTACGAAAATCTTCCACTGAACAACGAGCATAAAAATGAGTATTGCGAAATAAAAAATCCAGAAAACCAAACCAGGACCTGTACTAGATTCCGAAACATACATATTATCAAACATAACTACCTCCTCTTATTATTTTAAAATGAAATAATGATTTGGTTTATTTAAGGTCAAGATTTTTCTACTATTAATAGATTATCATCTTCGGTCTGGTAACTCCCGCCCGGATTTGAGTATGTCCATTAATATAAATATCTTTCCCATTATTTTCAGATAAAGTTTTTTTGTAATCCTCATTCATCTCGAAATTTCCGAATCCTTCCGTGAGTATAAGCGGGAATGGAATATCTTCGTTTCCGGTTAGCGCAACGCCAATTTCCTTACCGATGAATTGAACCAGATCGATGCTGTTTATTGATGGCGCGATAATACCTCTTACTTTTCTTTTTGTTGCTTTGATAAGAATATCATGATCAATCTTTTGAGAGAAGACTATGATCTCACCTTCTTTGCATTTGGCTATTTCAGAGATATTCTCAATAAATTTTAGCTTCCCGCTTGCTTCTGTTCCAAAACCGATGATTCCCCTCAAGGTTACTCCATTATAAGAGATGATCGCTGAGGCTCCTGCTTCGATCTTTTTGATTTTGCCTTTGATACTGGCTTTTAGCTGATATGGTTTTTTGTCATATTGAACCGTTACTATACCGGTTTCAAGATTAACTTCCTTTATTGTACCGGTTGTAGGTGTTGAAACAATGGATGGAAGCGCAGTGCTTTTATCAAAAATTCTGGAAGCTAACGAGTCTCCCGCATAAACAAAATCTCCTACCCCCTTTTTCATATAAGCTTTTATCTGTTTTGGCAGAATATTAAGTTTTTTGGCGACATTAATTTTTTTGGGTTTGGTGGAATAATCCTGGATCTCACGCATAATAATTGTTCCTGAATCTAAGTTGATTTTTTCAACTTTACCCCGTACCGGTGCATCAAAATAGAAATGCTGGAATTGCAATTCCTGTATAAATGTTCTATCCCCGATCTCAATGATGCGTTGACCGAATTTCACTTCATCGCCTTCCTTTATCAAAAGAGATTTTTCTATGTTATCACTATTTAAATGAAGATATGTTTTATCAAAAAGTGAGATCACATAAATTCTGGGCGGATCAAACAAATTCTCACCGATAATTGTGTCACTGACCACTTCATCACCCAATTTAACTAAAATATTCCCCTCATACGGAAGAGAAACTTTGTGCTCCTGAATTCCCGAAATTATCGGTTTTTGTTTAATGAAACCGGTAAAACTTTCTTCAATGGAAGGAACTTCCTTGAATTGCGGGAAAAGCTGTAAAACCTGATTTTCCGATTCAAAATTATCTTCCGGTAAGGCATCGATATAAATTGGAAGATCGGATTCAAATTTTAAGCCTGTACCTTTTTCATCCAGATAAAATCCTTTTTCCAAAATGATAGATATTTTCCTGATCGTTTTTTCTTTATTTGGAAGATAAAGCCTGTCTCCAACTTTAATTGTGTGCTGTCTATCATCTGCTGTCAGATTAAGAACTATTTTTTCCTGTTTCCATTTTTGGGATAGCGGACGGATGGTTATTCCGATTTTTTCAAAGCATTCATCAGTCAATAATTTAGAAGCAAGTTTTTCATCAACTGCGCTCAATTTACCCAGATGCGGAGATATGAAGTGCTTGTCTTTCCAAATTTCTGTAATACCCTCAGGTTGGAATCCATCGTAGATTATTGCCAGAGCCTGTTCATTGGAATCTGTGTGAGACAGTACACCGCCGGCACCGATAAGAATATTAATATCGCACATGTGAAATTTCTTAGAATCTTTGGCTTTCTCAATATAAAAGGCTTCAGTAATATTTTCCAGATCATGCTGTTTAAGTTTCAATTTATCCAGAAATCCAATCTCTTTTGTGTTGAAATTCATTTCCATATGCTGCTTTTTAGACATCCTAATCGCCTCTTTGGAAATTGCATGTTCAATCGCAATTTGCGGAGCAGCAGATGGATTGAAGGTAGGGTAGAGCATTTTGTTGGCGATGTAATTGGTTATGTAGTTGTCATCTAATCCATTGGGAAGCCACTTTTTAATATTGGAATAACCGGTGTCTTTAAGCACATTGGAAATACTGTAGCTCAAACCGTAATTTGCGCTCACAGTTCTGAAATATTCTCCCATTATATTGGAAAAAATATCGGTGGTAGCTCCTCCAATATCAACAGCCATTACATTTTCATCCAGTTTTTCACTTATAAGCTGCAATGAATTTATCACGCTCATCGGTGTAGGAATAATGTCGTCGTTCACGATTTTCTTCAGGTGGGAATATCCGGGAGCCTGTTCCATCACATTATCCATAAAAAGTTGGTGGATCTTTTCTCTGGCTGGCTGAAGGTTCTCTTCTGTAAGTTTAGGTCGCAGATTTGGAACGATAAAGAGGTCGAATTTTTTACTAAATAATCCTGCGATGAATGACCTTGCTTCAGTATTGCCGGCAAACACAAGCGGGATATTGGCTTTATCTCCAAATTTTGGACTGGGATTTGCTAATTGAAGGATTTCTCCAAGACGTAAAATGGATGAAATAGCTCCGCCGTCAATACCTCCGCACATGAGGATTATATCCGGGTGTAAAACGCTCATTGCCTGCATCTGTTCCAAGCTGCTGCGTTTGTCATCTATCGCAAATGTATCGAGGATCACTCCACCTGCTCCGAAGGCAGTTCTCTTACCGCTGCTGGCAGAATCAAATAAAGTTAACCCGATCACCAATATCTGCAGTCCGCCCCCGGCACTGCTTGTTGTTAGATATAAAGTATCATCATTAAATATAATTTTAGATTCATTTGAATCGGGTGTCAAAAGGGGAATACCGGATTCTTTTTCAATATGTTTTATTGCCATATAAACACCAATATTAACATCTTCCAATGGCTTTTCCACCGTGGTGGCTGCATGATGCAAAGATTTTAATTTAAACTCATTACCGGTTTTTTGGAGCAGGATCGCTTTAGTTGTGGTGCTTCCCACATCGGTAATTACAATGTTCTTTTTGGAAGTGATAAGATTTCCCTGCTTTGCCCAATGTGGAATTTGTGAAACATTTTCCATTGCCATTTTTCCTGCTTCCTCCTCAGAGAGTGACATCTGCTTCATCAGCCTATTTTTGATCTCTTCAATGACCTGGGAATATCTTCTCATATATCCAAATTCATCTGTGCACTGGTTGCAGTAATCACTACCGATCTTTCCATCAGCAAAGTCTTCAGCTTGTTTTAAAACTTTTCCACAACTTTTGCAAATATAAACTTTTTTCATCATTCCTCCCAAAAAGGGTTATTCTTCAGGAATTTTCATCCCGAGCATATTCATCAAGAAAGCCCAGGTATCCGCAACTCTTTCAATTTGCATCGAGAGAGTTGTGCCTCCGCCATGACCGGCATTTTTGCTGATCATAAGCAGGATCGGTTCACCCTCCGGATTTGCTTCCTGCATGCGGGCAACCATCTTACGAGCATGCAAAGGATCGACACGGGCATCATTTTCTCCTGCTGAAATAATAATAGCCGGATAGTCTGTTCCATTTACGACATTGTGATATGGAGAATATTTATACAAATATTCAAACTGCTGCGAATCTTCAGAACTGCCGTATTCATCTTTCCAATATCTGGCAGGACCAAATTTGTGATAGCGTATCATATCGAGAAGAGGAACACCACAATTTACAACCTTGAATAGTTCAGGTTTTTGCACTGTTACTGCTCCCACCAAAAGACCTCCATTACTTCCACCTGAAATTGCCAGTTTTTCGGGACTTGTATATTTATTTTTGATAAGCCACTCGGCAGCAGCAATAAAGTCATCAAACACATTCTGCTTATTTTCCTTCATGCCTGCTTCATGCCATTTTTTTCCATATTCTCCACCTCCGCGCAAATTAGGAATCGCCAGCATTCCTCCAGCTTCAAGCCAGACAATATTCGATGTTGAAAAATAGGGAGTTTGGGAATAGTTGAATCCGCCATAACCCGAAAGTCTAACAGGATTATTTCCATCTTTTTTCAGATCTTTTCTATATATAAGAAACATTGAAATTGGTGTTCCATCTTTGGAATTATACCAGATTTGTTCGGAAGTATAATTCTCCACATCGATAGCGAGTGGAAATTCTTTATAAATATCTAACTTGTCATTTTGGAAATCATATTTGTAAGTAACACTTGGATAAATAAAGGAAGAGAAATTTACCCATACATCATCTTGCGACCAATAACCGCTTACATAGGCGGTTCCGAGTGTTGGGAAAGATAGATCCCTGATATAATTACCTTCCAAAGAATATATCTTGATAACCGTGTAAGCATTGTGTTGATAAACTGCATAAATATGACCGGCAATCGCATTGATATAATAGAGTTTATCTTTTTGTTCCGGTAAAAATTCTTGCCAGAATTCCCGCTGCGGATGATCAATATCAGTAATATAGACTTTCCCATTCGGAGCATCTTTATCTGTCTTTATCAGTATTTTGTCATTCACAATATCTACGGAATAAGAGGCATCAAAACCGGTTGCGATCGAGATCAATTCTTCCTTTCCAAAATGTTTAAAATATATTTCATTCTTGTTGAAAAGACCTCGATAAAAAATAGTATATTTTCCACATTCAGAGATCCCAACACTATGATACATTTCCTTTTTATCTTTACTGTAATAGATTCTTTCGTCTTCATCTGCAGAAGTTCCCAGTTTGTGAAGGTAAATCGAACCCCAATAATTTTCTTCTCCTTCGGGTACTTCACCTTTTAGGGGACAAGCTGAATAATAGAATCCGGAGTTATCCGGTAACCATGATGTTACATATTGTTTACGACCTCTCAAGGTATCAGGCAAAATTCTTTTAGTTTCAACTTCCATTATTTTTACAATAGGATTCTCATTGCCTGCGACAGCTTTTCCAAAAGTATAATATTTTCCATCACGGGAAGAAGAAGTTCCACTCAAAGTTTCTTTAATATTCCAATTATTGGGATCGATCAAAACTTCAGATTCCGCAGCTTCATTTTTTTTAGTTAGAATTCTCCATTTTTCATCATCTTTACGTTTTTCCCATAAGAAAATTCTCTCTCCATTTAATACCTTACTCGGTCTGCCGACATCGTCATAACGCCAAAGTTCATTAAATCTTTCTACCAGTTTTTCTCTTTGAGGAAGATTATCTAGAATCGATCTTGTAAATTTATCCTGTTCTTTTTCCCATTTGATTACTTCGGGATTTTCACCAGTTTCCAGCCAGCGGTAATTATCTGTAAGAACTGTGTTGTGAAGTGTGTCTTTTACCGCTATTATAGGAGTTTGGGGGTATTGCATTTGGGCTGAAACATTTTGGATTGAAATAGTTAAAGACAATATTAAAATAATTAAGTGGATTTTTTTCATTTTTTCCTCCGATATATTTTTTTGAATTTCATTTTTTCAAATACCATTGTGCTGTTTTCATCCTCGTTCCCAAGTTTTTCTTGGGAATGTCCCGAGCTTTCAAGAGGGTTACAAAGAAAAACTTCGTAACCAGTATTCATTTTCATTTTCCCTCCGGAACTATTGTACGGGAAGCAGAAGATCTTTCATTGTTTTAATTATTGACGGTTTAAATTTTTCGATCACGCTTCCTTGTTGTACAAAACTTGTTTTCAGGCTTAAATAGTAATTGATAGTGCCGAATAAAAAAGTGAGTGCGCTTGGAATATCGACCTGAGCATAAATATTCTGCTCGATACCTTTTTCTATCACCTGATGAAAATGTTCTCTTATAAGAGATTCTCTAAACAATATTTTTCGACGCAGCTCATCTTTGTAGTTAGGCAATTCGCGGGCAAGTGATGAAAAAAATCCTTCTTCCGCTTGAATAATATCTAAATATTGGCTTAAAAGAATATTAACATCGGCAGTTTCTACTATCAGTTGTTTTATGTTGTTGCTGAATTTTGATAATTCTGCATCGAGCAGTTCAACGACCAACGAATCTTTATTTGGAAAATGCAGGAATAGAGTGCCGTGAGCAATGCCAGCAGCTTCCGCTATCTGTGATGTGGCAGTATTTATGATTCCTTTCTCAATAAATATTTGTTTAGCAGCAGCTATAATTTTTTCTCGCGTAAACTGTTTCTGGGCTTGACGTTTATTCATCCATCCTCCAATTAATGAGTATGCACTCACCGAGCAAATGGTCAGTTGTATTTTTGTCAATTTATTTTTTTATTTTATTAGTAATTCGGCTATAACTTTATTTTTGGATAAATTAATATTTGTATAGCCAAATCACACGAATCTGTGATGTTAAGAAATAAAAAAAAATGTACCTTTAGTTTCATCTTGACATAAAAAAAACAGGAGAAATATTAACTTACAGATTTTGTTTTTAAAATGATTCTAAAATAAGAAAAATTCTAAAAAAAGGAATTTAAATGGCGTTTATTCATCTGCACAATCACACTCAATACAGTCTTTTAGACGGTGCATGCCGTACAGATAAAATGATTGCTAAGGCTAAAGAATTCGGGATGCCGGCAGTTGCCATGACCGATCATGGAAATATGTTCGGAGTTATCGACTTCTACAATAAAGCTAAGAAAGAAGGCATTAAACCTATTGTCGGCATTGAAACATATATAATAAATCACGAATTTGACGATACAAATGCTAAAAAAGATATTAGACATCATCTGGTTCTACTGGCTCAGAATTTGCAGGGTTATAAAAATCTGATTAAACTCTCCTCAAAGGCATATTTGAATGGTTTTTACTATAAACCCAGAATTAACAAACGTCTTATCGCTGAATACTCAGAAGGTATTATTTGCCTTTCCGCCTGTCTCAAGGGAGAGATCCCTCATTTGCTTCTAAGCGGAAACCGTCAGAAAGCTGAAGAAGTAGTAAATTTTTATAAAAATATTTTTCCACAGAAATTTTATCTCGAAATTCAGGATCACGGAATAGAAGAGGAAAAGATCGTAGCTCCGATGTTGATCGAACTTGCTAAGGACACAAATACACCACTTGTAGTAACAAATGATTGTCATTATATTAATAAAAAAGATGCGGAAGCTCACGATGTTCTTCTCTGTATCCAGACCGGCAAATCATTATCAGATTCTAATCGCATGAAATATAATACAAACCAGCTCTATTTCAAATCGGAAGAAGAGATGAGACAGCTTTTCCCAGATCAATCAGAAGCTTATGAGAACACCATGAAGATAGCTGATCAGATAGATATGGAACTTGATTACAATGATTTTCTATTTCCGAAGATCGACATTCCAGAAGGTTATGCAAATTCCAAAGAATATTTGAAATTTCTCTGCTATGAAGCTGCGGAGGTCAGGTATCCCGAAATTACAGATGAGGTAAAACAGAGGATAGATTATGAACTTTCAGTGATCAATAAAATGGGATACAATGAATATTTTCTGATCGTGAAAGATTTCTGTGACGCAGCAAGGGAAATGGGTGTTCCTGTTGGTCCCGGGCGTGGTTCTGCTGTAGGCAGCGTTGTATCTTATTTGCTGGGAATAACACAGATCGAGCCGATGAAATACGGACTCTTCTTTGAACGCTTTTTAAATCCCGATAGGATCGGAATGCCTGATATCGATATTGATTTCTGTGCTGAAGGCAGAAGTAAGATCATAGATTATGTAGTTAAAAAATATGGACGTAAAAGTGTAGCTCAGATCATTACCTTTGGAACTTTAGGTGCTAAATCTGTTATTAAAGATGTTGCCAGAGTAATGGATCTTCCTGCAGCAACTGCCAATGAAATAACAAAACTTATACCTTCAACCCCGCGTATCTCACTCGAAAAAGCGTTAAAACAATCTAAGGAATTTGCTGATAAAATGTCAGAGAACGATATTTATTCTTCAATCCTTACATATTCAAAAGTCTTGGAAGGATTGGTTCGTCATACCGGTGTTCATGCTGCCGGAGTGGTTATAGGTCCCGGAAATTTGAGCGATTATGTTCCACTTGCCACCAGTAATCAGAAGGGAAGTGAACAAGCAGTTTTAGTTCAGTATGAAGGTAAATGGTTGGATGATCTAAAAATATTGAAAATGGATTTTTTAGGTTTAAAAACGCTTACACTGATAAAGAAAACAGTGCAGCTTATAAAAAATTCGCAAGGCATTGATGTCGATATAAATAATGTTGATATCTCTGATAAAAAGGCATATGAATTGCTCTCTAACGGACAGACCGACGGAATTTTTCAATTTGAATCCGCCGGAATGAAAAAATATCTCTCTGCATTAAAACCCAATAAATTTGAAGATCTTATTGCCATGGTAGCACTCTATCGTCCGGGCCCGATGCAGTTTATTGATAAATTTATAAACAGAAAACAAGGTAAAGAAAAAATATCTTTTGTTCATCAGCTTACAGAAAATTCACTTGAAGAGACATATGGTGTAACCGTTTATCAGGAACAGGTAATGCAGATCGCTCGTGAGATGGGCGGTTTGAGTGGAGCAGAAGCTGATACTCTCAGGAAGGCAATTAGTAAGAAAAAACTGAAAACGATGGAAAAACTAAAGGTCAAATTTGTTGAAGGAGCTTCCAAAAATGGAGTTAAACCTCACGTTATTGAGACTATTTGGAATAACTGGCTTGAATTTGCCAACTACGCATTCAACAAGAGTCATGCCACAGCTTATGCCTACATTGCTTTCCAAACTGCATATCTCAAAACACATCATCCGGTTGAATTTATGGCAGCTCTATTATCATTGGAAGATAATCCCTCCAAAATTCCTTATTTTGTGGATGAATGCAAGTCAATGGGAATTGAGGTAATTCCTCCCAATATTAATAAAAGCCAAAATGAATTTGTAGTTCAGGGAAAGAAGATCCTCTTTGGATTGCATGCGATAAAAAATGTGGGCAGCGCAGCTATAAATGCTATGGTAAAAGATAGGAATAAATCTGGAGAATATAAAACAATATTTGATTTCTGTTCACGTTCAGATACAATGTGTGTGAATAAATCTGTATTGGAGAGTCTGATCGGATCAGGCGCCATGGATGAATTGGAAGGAAACCGTGCGCAGAAATATCAGACAATTGAGAGTGCATTGGAATTTGGTATCGGTGTACAAACGGAAAAGAAACGGGGACAGATGATGTTTTTTGATGTTCTTAATGATGATGAGGAAGATGATAATTACCAACCGAAATTACCTTCTATCCATGAATGGTCACTTCAAGAAAAACTCAAGCATGAAAAACAAGTGCTGGGTTATTACTGGTCTGGTCATCCGCTTAATCAATATCGTGAATTTATTAAACTATTTGCAAATACATCATCAAATGTTTCTGAACAAACTTTAGATAAAATTCCATCCAAGATAGCCATTGCCGGGGTAGTTTCTGAAATTATCAAAAAAATGGATAAAAAAGGAAATCCCTTTGCCATTATCATAATGGAAGATCTGAACGGAAAATTTGAAGTGACTCTTTTTAGAGATGACTATATGAAATACATCAGAACTATGCAGGAGGGACAAGAACTTTTTATTATAGGTAAAAAATCAAACTATTCCAATGGCGGTGATAATGTCTTGCGTGTTATTCCTATAAAGGTAATGCACTTTGATGAATTGCAAAAAGAGCTTACCGGAGAGGTTTATCTCAAATTGAAAGAAACAGATTTCAGCGAAGAATTTTCGAATAAACTAAAAAAATATATGAAAGAAAACAGGGGTAACTTTGGCATCCATATCACTTTGGAAACTTCTTCATTTAAAACATTGAACCTTCATCCCAAAGATATTAAGATATTCCCGAATGTACAGTTGAAAGAACTTTGTGAGGATATTGAAGGATTACATCCAAAGCTTACTTTAAATTTTTGATGTGAGGATTCTATATATGAAAAAAGCCATAATAATTATATTTATAACATTATTTTTTGCATTGCTTTTTTCAGAGCAATTGCCTGTCTCAGTTGATCTCAATAGATTTTTGGATGATGCAAGTAATACGATCTTTGACATAAACTATCAACTTCCTTATAATTCTCTTGGTTTTGAAAAGACAGATTCAGGATTTGCTGCCGGTCTCAAAGTTGAGTATTCAATATCAAAAGATGGGAAAATAGTAAATCAGGGTGATTTTACAAATAAGCTTATTTTCCCGAATCAGGAAATGACAAGATCAGGAAAATTATTCAGGGACAAGCTATCTGTTACTTTGCCAAGATCAGTTTATACAATGCATATTTCATTCACGGATATTCATTCATCAATAAATTCTTCATGGTCGAAGAAATTTGTAATACTGCAGAAAGATTCTTTTCTGAGTGATCTGGAATTTTCTTCCAACATAGTGTCGGATACAACGAATTATCTGGAGAATTTCCATCGTGATGATCAGCTTTTCTTTGTTAACTGCAACCATATTTATACTAAAGGAGAAGTAGATTCATTATATCTTTATTATGAATTAGGGAATATGCGATTTCCGGTTGGAACACTCTATGAGAAGATCAATATCATCAAAGATGATGATACGGTAAAGGTAATAATTAATGAATTGAACTGTCGCGGGAGTAAGGTTCCGCAAATGCGGAAGATAGATATCTCCTATCTGGGAGAAGGTTATCATAATATCATTATTGAAGTTACTGATCCAATCTCAAATGCTGTGAATAAGACAGAAGATTATTTCAGTATAAAGAAAAAAAATGCGAGTAATTACAGACTTTTCGTAAATTTGGAAGATGAGATCATGCTTCTGAAATATTTTCTGCCTTCAGCTAAAACAAAGATCTGGAAAGATCTTACCGATGAAGGTAAACTTAAATTTATCGATAAATTCTGGGAAATTAACGATTTGGATACTTTTCCTAAGAAAAATGAATTTTATGAACTGATCAGAAAGCGGATTCAATATTGTAATGAACATTATTCACATTTCAAAGATGGCTGGAATACTGATCGGGGAAGAATATATATCAAGTTTGGTAAACCGGATGATATCTTGTGCTATGATACAGGGCTTACAACGAAGTATGCACAAAAAAAATATGAGATATGGAAATACAGAGTGCATTATAATTACACCTATCTTTTCCTTGATTTTCAGACAAATGGAAATTATAAATTGATCTATAGCGATAATGATCCTAATGAATCAAGTTCTCCACATATGGAAGATTATCTGGGTGAAGACTTTGATATGGGCTTATTAGATTAAGAATAATAATGGACATAATAAAAACAAATTTAAAAAAAGTTTGACACAAAGATAATATTAAACATTTTAGTTTCGCGTATTAGTTCAAATGAGAAAAGCATATAGTACAAAAGTGGATACTATATATTTGTAACTGATAAAATTGATATTAATTAAGTTAGTAAGTGGGGATGAATGCTTCTTTGATATGTTTTAATGATGTATAGGTTCTACTTGTAAGAATAACAATTACATCGAAACGTGAAAACATATCTTCGTAGTGATGGTTTTTTGAGAGGAAATAGGAAGCTGTTTTGGATATTTTTTTTCTTTTAGAAATTGATATGCTGTTCAGGGCAGAATCCAGATCGGTGGATCGTGTTTT
Source organism: Candidatus Cloacimonadota bacterium (assembly GCA_030600585.1). Taxonomy (GTDB): domain Bacteria; phylum Cloacimonadota; class Cloacimonadia; order Cloacimonadales; family TCS61; genus Tenebribacter. The sequence continues at coordinate 66,855 of JAUVLU010000001.1, forward strand.
AACTTCGATGAATACTAAGGTTTCGTTGTCTATAGCAATGATATCGATCTCACCATAAGGAGAATGAAAATTTGTCTTTATAATTTCGTAATTATTTGAAATTAGAAATTTTTTAGCCTGTTTTTCTCCTTTGGAACCTATATGTTTTATATTAGTGTTTATCATAAATGTAAAAAAAATCTTGACGTATTAATTGTCAATAAGTTAAAAAGAGAGTTGTTTTAAGACTCGGGGGTTATTATGAAAAAGAGGGTTTTATTATTTGTAAGCATTTCTTGCTTGTTCAATATAGCACTATTTTCCGTGCCATATACTACTTTAGGAAATATCAACATACCGGATGCGTATGTATTACCACACAAAATGGTAGATATTTCCTATACTAACTATTTTGTTAATGATGGGAGGGTACCTGTTCATGGAATGATCGAAGACTATAACGAGTATGACTATGCAGGTTCGATCAGGTTCGGTCTCTTCGATCGTGGTGAACTTGGCATAGTCTATACCAGCACTGCTGGTGTTTTTGGTAATTTTAAGGTTCGTGTAATAAGTGAAACTGAGACATTACCGGCGATATCTTTTGGTCTGATAAATCTATTCTCAAGTGTCAGTGACTATGAAAAAGAAGAATTAGGTTCATTAGGATATGAATTCACAGATCCTCAGGATTACATCAGCAATTCACCATTTCTGGTGATCAGTAAATCTTTGGTTATCATAACAGGAATTCCTGCTATGGATTATCTGGAAACTTCGTTCCATTTTGGTATGGGACAGAGAAGATTTCAGGGTAAGGGAGAAACTGTTAAGAGTTTTGCAGGTGTTTTCTGGGGTATGGATATTAAACCTTCACGCTATTGGGGTTTTGATCTCGAATGGGATAGCCAGAATATTAATGCCGGTTTAAACGGATTTTATAAGAACTTTACCCTCAGAGCCGGAATGTACGAAGTTGAAGATTTTCTTGGTATCAAAGGAGATGAAGGTAGTAAAAAGTATGCTATTAATATAAAATATACACTCGATAAATTTTCTGAATTGAAAGCTGCTGAAAAAAGAAAGAAAACAATAGGCATACAACAAAGAGCAATGCAAAAAGTATCACCAGCGGGTGAAGAAACCTATGATGAAGATTCTAACCCATTACGTGATGAACTTGAGCAGATCAGACAGAGAAGGAAGCAGGCAGAAAAAGAACTGGAAGAGATCAGAAAACTATTACAAGAATAGATTCAGGGAAAATGAAATATATATATATTGTCTTTATACTGCTGGTTTTGGGGTCATTGTTAGTTGCTCAGGGTGATACCACATCCATTCTAAAACCTACAGAAAAAGAGGAATCTCTTATTGAACAATTGAAATCAGAAAAGAGAGAATTATCTATCTTGGAAGAAGAGATATCTTATTATTACAATCTTCTGCAACAGAGATCTGCCGTAAGAGAGTTATACAAGAGAGGAAAAATTTCCAATTTGAAGAATGTTTTCTCTAAAACCGCAAAAATAATTGACCGAATGTTCGAAGATAAATTGATTAAAAAGGTATCACTTAAAATAGGTGAACAAAAAGTAATTTATGGAGATATAGTTGAATTACAAGACCAACTTCTATATTATCGTGCAAAGCTGGCATTTATAAAAGGTGACAATAAAAAAGCACAGGAATTGTTAGAGGAAATAGTTGTGAACTACCCCCGTTCTTCAATTATGAATTTTACTATTCTGATTTTGGAAGAGATCTATTTTATTGTCGGATTTGATCAGAAGCTAATAAATATTTTTGACCAATATACTGCCGAAAAATCTTTGCAGCAAAATTTCTGGCTTGCTCAGGCTTATTACAATACAGGTAAGTACACAGAAGCAGAAACTTATTTCAATATTCTTAAGAAAGATAAAGAATATGCCTTCAGATCAAATGCAATGCTTGCTCTTATCTCATATTTTACAGAAGACTTGGAAAATTCGATCGGGAAATTTTCTGCATTAGAGAATAAATACAACAAAAAAACAAATTATTATGAATATATATTGATCTGTTTAGCTAGATTGCACTTAGTAAATAATGATTTCGAAAAAGCACTAGCATATTACGACAAATATTATGAACACACTCACAATGTTATTTCAGATGAAATAATATATGAAATAGCAATGCAGAACTACAATAGAAAAGAATATAAAAGAGCTATCGAATATTTCAGTATAATAATTGATAGACCTATAAAAAGCCAGTATTTTGCTTCTGCAAAATTCTTTGTAGCTGTCTCTGAACAAGGTCGTGGTAACTATGATCAGGCTGAAAACACTCTTACCGAAATGATCACTCGTAATAATATTCTCATGGAAACTATGAACACCAAATACAACCTTCTGGAAAAATATAGTAAATTGAGAAGAAAACTTACACAAAAAGATATTTCTGATGGAGAGTGGAATAAATTAAAAACACAATCTAATAGTATTGAAAATGCACTTGTTAAAACTAATAATACATTAGGAGAATTATATACCGGGCTTGACATCAGGTCACTTCAAATGTTGCAAATTTTGGAAGAGGAGTATTTATCTTATAGTAGTACTATCGCGGATATGGATGCTGTAATTTTATTGGCACAATCATTACCGAATACAAGAATTCCAGCCATTCTCGATCGTGAGATCGCCTCTTCAGATTCATCGATCGTAACTCTGCAGGTATTGAGCTATCTCGGGCACAGACCCAGATTTTCCAGCAAAGACTTTAATTTTGCAAAAGCTCTAGCTTCTGAGAAGATATATCAGGAGAATTTACTCAAAACCTGGGAAGAAATTGAACAAATCGCTATCCAGAATGATCATGAAGAGATGTTGCCATCAATTCAAAATTCCCAAAAGAATATACATGAAAATCTTGAATCAATTGATGTTATAGCTCAATATATGTTCAAGGGAAAACCATCTGATGATTTTCAGGATCTGATAAAAGACGAAGCATTTGCTATTGATAAAAATAAAAAGGAACTTCTGGAGTTGAAGAAAGATGTGATCAACAATTTCAATAAATTAATAGCTCAAAGATTAAGTAATGAAAAAGAGGTTCTGATTACAGAATTTAAAGAACTGCAATTCATATACGATAACACATTAGCTGAATTAATTGGTGAAATAACCTTGGCAAATGAACAATATCAGTTTAGTTTACTCAGTATCCTGTTTAAACAGACTCAGATAATGGATGATGAGTACAAAGAATTTCAGGAAAAAGTAAGAAATGAATAATAATTATAGGCTTTTCATATTCTTCTTGGTTGTTATCTTCAGTATTTCTACAATTAAAGCTCAAACTAATTTAGCGGCTTCATCAAGTATAAATAATAAACTGAAAGAAAAATATGAAAAAAAGGTCAACTATAAAAAGGAAGTGTATGATCGTACTCTCAGGTTTGTTAATGATAATCTTGATTCTCCAGGAATAGCCACCTTATATTTTAACTTAGCCGAGATGAGTACTGAAATTAATATTACTGACCCGGTGATCACAACTGAATTTTATCAGAAAGTATTGGTAGCTGATAATAATTTTCTTCATAAGGATGTTGTGTTATATAACATCGGTTTTTTTGGGTTTAAATCAGAAATTGATAAACGTAACCAAGCTAGACAAAATAATATAAAACTGGTTATGAACTGGCCGGACTCTTTGCGTTTAACTGAAAAAAATCTCGAATATGTTATCAATTCTTATAAAGAATTAACGGAAACGTCTCCGGAATCAATATATTATACAGAAGCTTTCTATAGACTTGGTATAATTTACTTTGAATTGGCATTGGATGCACGCACTCCTCAAAAGTATTTTCAAAAATCAGTAGAATATTTCGATAAGGTAACTTTACAAGAAAATGATAAACTGCAAAATTATGGTCTTTTCCAACGTGCTTGGACGAATTTTACCATGGGTGATTTTACTCGTGCAATAGAAGATTTTACCGCAATTCTGGAAATAATTAATACAGATTCCCTAAAGATCGAAACAACATTTTTCAAAGCTGATGCGATTGAAAATATTGCATTCAGTCTTATTGAATATGATGGAACCGATTTTGTGCAATACTCAAAAGCAGCCGGTAAGGCAAAAGAAATATTCCATACGTTTATTTCCGACACTTATGCTAAAGAGATATTATTGAAATCAATTACTTTGAAGCACAGATATAATGCTCCCATGCAAGCTGCAGATCTCTACAATGCTTACATTACTTTATATCCCAGCAGTATAGAATGCCCTCTCATTGTAGATTCCATAGTTACTATTTACAAAAATAATCCAAACCGGACAAGAAAAGGTGTTGCGGCTGAGGAACTTATTGTTAATCAATATAAACGCCTAACAATGGAATTTAGAGCTGATTCGGTATGGTATCAAACCAACAAGGAAAAAGAAATCTCAGATCAACTTAATATCATAATGGCTGCCTATGAATTTCTGGAACCTAAATATTACAATGTTTTCGCAACATCAAAATCCGAAGAAGATTATATTAAATATAAAGAGTTGATAAATAATTACATAAAATTTGCTGAATTTGATACTGAAGAGTACACAAATAAAATCAATAAAAGTGTAGTGGATTTCAGTCAGGAGCTGGCGGAAAATTCACAGGATCCGAGATTATATTTTGAGACCATTGATAACATTAGCGATTTTATTAAGAATAATCCGGACTTTCCAAAAATCTTTAATTATCAAGAAACAAGGTTCTATAATTATGAAAGGATTTATACAATTTTAGATACTACAATCGAACAACATGTTTATATCGATACAACAAGAAATCTTAATTTAGACCGCATGGGACTCGATTCCTTATTTATTACTGCAATAAACCAATACCAGGATTTTCTGGTAAATTATGATAGTAAGGGAAATCAAGCTGAAAAAGAACTGATCAGGATCATTTATCAGCGTTCAGAATTACATTATAATAATGAAGATTATGACAAAGCCTTTATTGATTTTGAACAGTGTCTTCAATATCAAGTAGAAAATGATCTTAAAAAGATTATCTATTCTCGTTTGGCTGAGATAAGCCAAAATAGAAATAATTATAACGATGCTGAACGGTTCTATCGCGAAGCTGCAAAATATGCTACTGCTGACGAAAAGGAAAACTTTAACAATAATATCCTTGCGACAATGCAGGCTAAAGCTACCACATTTGCCGATTCTGCAGACTTTACCACTGCAGCTCAAGAATATTTAAGATTGGCAAAGGAACTTGAAAAAATAGATCCAGATAAAAGTATTGGTTTTATGGTTAATGCTATCGAGAGCTATCAGAAAGCAGGACAGAATCAAACAGCAATCGATCTCTATCTGGATATTGCTTCCAGGAAAGAAAGCAAGAATGATGTTCTCGCTGCTTATATCAGTGCTTGGACTATCACAGATTCCTTAAAAGACTGGAATCAGAGTGAAAGTCTGCGCAAACAGTTTATAAATAAATACAAAGATTCAAATGAAGCATACAAATTAAGACTTCAAATCATTGGATTTTATGATGGAGAGCAGTTCAACGATAAAGAAAAAGCTGCACAAATGTATTTGCAACTTCACGATGATGCCGACAAATTGGATATTGGAGAAGACAGCAAAGAGAGTATCTTCCTTAATGCATATAAGGTCTATGTTGAACTGGAAAATGAAAACAAACTTGTTGAATTAAGCCTGTTGTTCGATAAACTCTATCCGAGACATTCTAAAGCCAATGATTTTCTGATTAATGTCGCTAAGATCTATAACGATAGAGGTGAAGACAAAAAATTTGAAGAATTAGCTGCTTATCTCTATAAAAAAGATCCAACTATTGACCTGCTTGTAAAAGTTGCTGCTGATAAACTAAAAAAAGTTAATGCAGAAGTTGATGGCTTCTTTGTAGCTGAGCAGTATGAACTAATGTACAAGAAGATCAGAGAATTCGAAAACTTAGATAAACACTATTTGGCAGAAGGGCTTAACCTTCCTACGGATGCAATTTATGATAACTTTGAGTATTACAATAATTATGCAACATTCAGAGAAAAATTCCATGCTGGAATTGATGTAGTACACCATGGTTTCCTCTCGAAAACTCCCGATGAACTAATCAGGATAAATGAACTTACCGAGTGGAAAAAACATCTGGTTGAAGGTAAAAGAAGAATTCCCAAACTAATGGAAATGGCAGATGAAGAAACAGCGAAAATAATAGTACTGATTCAGGAAGGTAATCAATACGATCTTAAAACTGTGGATCGAACTGAGGCACTTTATATAGCAGCACAAACCTATGATTACAGTGCAGAAGTCGTGCTTATACAAATTCAGAAATATCTTGATACTTCAGATCAGTTAAATAATGATCAGATGAAAGCCAATCCTGTTCAGCAACAGCAGTACAAAAATACTATTATGAACAATGGAAATCAGCTCAGACTGGACTTCCTGAAAAAGGCTGTACAATTATATAAAACTGTTTTGAAAACTTTCTCTACAGGAAAAGATTATTCTGATGAATGGGTTGAGAAAACATATGAACGTTTGGTTGAACTTGGAATTGAAAAGCCTAAAATCCATGAATATTTCTATACAAATTATGGTTGGAAAATTAATAAAAATCCTATTACTGATCTTTCTTCAGCCAAATATGATTATGGAGCATGGGAAAACGTAAACATTATAAATGAACAGGTAGTTTTTGGTTCTGCTTATGTGATAACACTCACAGATACATTTGTTACATATATAAAGAAAGATCTTGAAGCTGAGATCAAACCGGAATTACTCTATATTTCATATGCATTTAATCAACCATTAGAAGTGTATATAAATAATATTCTGGTCGAAAAAGAAGCAGAAATGAAAGAAGAACTTGTTCATGTTGGTGATGAATTATTACCTCAATATAATTTGTTCACTTCTATGCATCTCATTAATGGTAATAACAGTATTATCTTTAAAATGCCATCGGATGTTACTAAAGAGAAAACTTCAATTTTTGCTGCAGAACTTTCTCTGCAATTTGATAAAGAGGAAATTGAATATCATAGAACTACAGAACAATTTACACTTGTCTCAGATTTTACATGGATGACCAGAAAAGAGGGTTCTGAAGAAATAGAAATAAATGTTTCTCCTGATACATTGAATTATTCAGAAACCGCAGAAGATTCAACTGTAACCAGTACAAAGGGAGGATGGATTTCAGCTAATGGATCCAACTTCAAATTCTTTAAAGCACAAATGTACGGAATGGAAAACAGTGAAGCTGTTGGTATTTGGTATCCTGTAATAGACTCAAACAATGTTGAAACAGTGATTTTTAACAAGAATTTTGAAATATCAGGAAATGTTACCGATGCAACCCTGAAATGTATTGGTCAAAATACAATAACGATCTGGATCAATAATCAATTGATAGTTGAGGATAAAGGTCTCATTATTGATGATCGGTTGAAAAAAGTTCAGCCATTTGAGTATGCTGTTGAACAATTAGTGCCTGGAATGAATATCATTGAAATAGAAGTAAATGGTGGTAAGGAATACAAGGGTCTTATTTTTGAAATGAATTACCGGGCAAAAAAGAAGTTGACAGAGTAACTAAAATGATATTTCATTTATTAAGGATAGAGATCAATTTAATATAAGGGAGAAAGATGAAGAAATTTATTGTACTATTATTAATTCTTTTACTCATTTCCGTTTCACTATTTGGTCAAACATCTATGAAATCAGAGAAGTTCAACAAGGTCAAAACAGTAAAAAGTGAATTAGATGAAGAGACAAAAGTTGAGATCAGGAAACCGGATAATACTTCCATTATGCCACGTAAGAATACAGATCTGGAAACCGATATGAAATTAAATGTTATTGATAAATTCAAAAAATCAAATAAGTTATTATATTAAGGGGAGGTAGGAGAATGAAAAATAATGTGTTAAAGGCTTTTTTGTTTGTCGTTTTGCTTTTTAGTGTAAGCAGTCTTTCGGCTGCTGTAAATGTTGTAGAGATGTTTATTGATGGTGGTTATTTTATGTACATCATCTCATTTTTGCTGGTCATTATGATAATCCTTGCGATCATCAAATACTGGCAGCTTTCAATAAAAGAGAAATTGAACACACAGCAATTTTATCTCAAATTAAAAGGTTATATCAAAAATAACCAGATAGAAGAAGCAATTCGTATTTGTGCTCAATTCAAGAAGACTACACTCGGATTTATTTTCTGGAATGGTCTTTTAGGCTATAATGACGGTATTAAGTCCGGTAAGAAAGGGATGGAACTGAAACAGCATTTACAAAACTCTTTTGATGAAGCCGGTCTGCAGGCAATCCCTAATATCGAAGGTGGGCTTTTCTGGTTCGATATTATTGCTCAAATTTCAACTCTTATAGGACTTCTTGGAACTATCTTCGGTTTGGTTGCTGCTTTTGATTCACTTGCCAACGCTCCCGAAGCTGATAAAAGTAGACTTCTTACAGAAGGTATCTCTATGGCTATGGGAACTACGGCATATGGACTTATTGTTGCAATTCCAACGATGATTATCAAAGGAGCTCTTCAATCCCGAGCAGATAGAATTATCAATGATATTGATGAATTCAGTGTAAAAACTATTAACCAAATTACTTATTCAATGAAGGATTAGTCCTATGGCTTACGGTCCATCCAAAAACAGATCACGTTCTCAAAATGAAGTTAGAGAACCGAATCTGATTCCAATAATGAATCTGTTTATAGTTATTATTCCAATGTTAATGACTATAATGGTAACAGTTCATCTGGCAATGATTGAGATCACTCTCCCTACCGAATCTGCTGCTGGTGGTGGTGGTGGTGATGATGCACAAGAACAATTGGAGGATCTACCTAAAGTAATTACACTTGCCCTCTTACCCGACAGGTTTGAAATCATGGTAGAGGGTATTGATGACATCATCTCGATTCCTCAATTATCTACCGGTACATACGATTATTTTACTCTGGATGAGAATATTGCCCGCTTAAAAGAAAATAACGAAAATCAGGGAACAATCGACCTCCTTCCCGATCCAACAGTAAAATTTGATACGTTGCTCAGATCGATTGATATCTGTAAAAGCAATAATTTTCCTAATATTAAATATCTGACATCATTAACAAAGTATTATAAAGCTAAATAGGAGCAAATTATGAATACACTATCAGTTAAGGTTAACCGATCTGGCGGAGGTAAATTCCAACACAGAAAAAGAGGTAATAAAACTAAAGACCTTAACATTACTTCATTGATCGATATCCTAACGATCTTGCTTGTTTTTATGATAAAAAATATTTCAATGGATTCTACTCAGAAAAACGCTCCGGAAGGAATGATCCTGCCAACTACAGTTACAATAAATGATCTAATGGAAAGTGGGAAGGCAGTGTACCTCAAAATATATCCCGACAGAATACTATATGGTACAGAGAGCATTGAGGTTGGTTCCCTTCAAGATTTCTTGAATAAATCTGAAATCAGAAATTCTCTTCTCAGGCTATTGCAAATGGAAGCAAAAGCAATTACTTCCGTTAACAGTAAGCCATGTTTGCTGATTCAGGCGGACAAGGAATTACCCTGTAGGTATATTACGGAGTTTATAAAATTTAGTGCCCAAGCTTCGTTTGCGAACATATATTTCTCTGCAATTCACACAGAGAATAAAAATGAAGTTCTGGGATTATAAGGGGTGTCTATGGCTGATAAAGTATTGAATTTAAAATTGAAATACAAAGATAAAGTACTGGATATTGCAAGGCACAAACGTGATTTTACAAAGAAATTCTATATTGGAAATGACAGAGATCTTTTCTGGCAGATCCTTGATAAAGCTTTTCCCAAAAGATATAAGCTGATATCTAAACATGGTTCATCTTTTAAAATGAGTCTGCGTGATGATATGAGCGTAACTGTTAGGAAAGATAACCAAGAATTGGGAATGGATGACTTAAGACGTGCAAATCTTATCAAAGGGAGAACTCTTACCCTTGATCCTTCTACTGTAGGCTCTATTGACTTTGGAGGTAACTGGGAAATTGAATATAGTTTTGGTAAACCATATCTTTATGTTCCCACTGCACAAGAGATAAGTATTGCTAAACAATTTGCAAAATTTTCACCTTCCACACCTCAACAAAAATTCACACGAATAATCGTTATCATGGGGCTTATTGCTACATGGATTGGTCTTTATATTGCAGAAAGTACCTATATTCCTCCTGTAAAAATAGATTTTACAGAACGTATGCAGCGTATTGAAGAATTTGCCACTTTAATTCAACCGGAAGTAACGGAAGAAGTTGTTGAAGCAGAAGGAACTGCAGATGTGCAAGTTGGAAAATCACGCGAGGAAATGGAAGAAGAAATTACGGAGCAAGTAGAATATGCTCAGGAAATGACTTCAGCTCAATTTGAACAGGAATTTGGACTTGCACTTAATGTTGGTGCCGGTATACAAGGTGGTACAGGTACAGGTGATTTCAGTAATGAGCTATTAGAGGTAACAGAAGTTAGTGAAATTGTTGCAGCAGGTTCCGGGGGACCAGGAGTTGGTACGGGTCCTAAAGCCAGACGTGGAGCAACTGATCTTGATGTTGTGGGTTCAGGTGGATTTGATCTGGAAGGATCAGGAGACGGTCTTGGCGGACTTGGTGATCTGGGAGGTCTTAATCTTGGTGGAACAGGCGGTTTTGAAGAAGTTGATATGGCCAGTCTTGGTGGAGATGTCGGTAGCTATAATATTACCAAGATAGAAAGCAGAGCGCAATTTAAAGCTGTACAAAAACGTTTTGCCGGTATTAAGATGGTTAAAGAAGGCTCGATAGCAGTTAAACAAACAATATCTCCTCAAACAAAATCGATCGTTGCTGATATCGATAAGGTGGTTGCTACATACAAACCACAAATATCTAAGTTATTCGGTGTGGAATCTATGATGATGGATATGTATGGAACCATTGAGTTCTCGATCATTATCAATAAAAGTGGCAAAGTAGAAGCTGTGGATATAGAAGCTGTTTCGGGCAGCTATTTTACAGATTCGTTTCTGTCAAAATGCCGCGAGATCATCTTGAATTGGAAAATACCTGTGAAAAATCCGATCGGTTACAGTTTCAGAATGAAATTCTTGAAGTAACAACAAATATTAAACAGCCCTTCTCTTGCAGAAGGGCTATTTTTATAGCTATGAAATATTATCAAATTGCACTTCCTATTAATGTTGCTAAACTTTATACTTACAAAAGTGAGGAAAATATCATAGCTGGCTGTCGGGTATTGGTCTCTTTTAACAACACATTTCATACCGGTATTGTTTGGAAAGAGACACTTGCTATCGATAAAAAGATAAAGTATAAAGATATCCTTGAGATCGTAGATGACGATCCTAAAATTTCTTCTGAGCTTTTAGAATTGGCTTTGTGGATCAGTAAGTATTATCACTGCAGTTTGGGACAGTCACTTTCGGCAATGCTTCCTTCCGCTTTCAATATTCAACTGCAAAGAAAAGTGAGATTAACTGAATCCCTCAATCTGGAAATTAATGATGAGACAGCACAGAAAATAGTTAAAGAACTTAGCGAAGACTGGTACGATATTTCCAAACTGAAAGAAAAATTAAAGATCAAATCTTCAAAATTCAACACTTCGTTAGAAGAATTGGAGAATAGTGATGTTATTGAAATATCAAGAGTTTTTGATGAAAAAATTAAAAAGAAGATCGCTAATTTTGTGGTCTTATTACAGGTCGATACAATACCTTTCCTAACAGCAAAACAGACAGAAGCATATGAATATATGAAGAGCATCTCGACCGATTTTGCACTGGCAAAGATCGCTGACAGATATAGCTATTCAATAATCAAAGCACTAAGAAATAAGGGACTTCTTAATATCGAACCGCGGGAAGTAAAAAGGCAATATTTTACTTTCCCTCCAAAACGGATTTTAAAAAGTATTCAGCTAACCTTAGAACAGCAGACAGCAATTTCAACAATTAATGAGTATGTTCGATCAGGAAAATTTCATCCATTTTTGCTCTTTGGAATTACCGGCAGTGGTAAGACAGAAGTATATATTGAAATTATAAAATGTGCATTGAAGAAGAACAAGTCTGCTCTTATGCTGGTTCCTGAAATTGCGCTTACTCCACAAATGGTTGATAGGTTCTTCAACGCTTTTGGTGAAGACATAGCCATTTTGCACAGTCACTTGAATGACCGTCAGAGATGGGAACAATGGAACAAAATAAAATCCGGGAAAAGCAAGATCGTGATTGGCGCACGCAGTGCGATTTTTGCTCCGCTGGAAAATCTTGGTGTAATTATCGTTGATGAAGAACATGAGACAACTTACAAACAGGAAAATACTCCGCGTTACAATGGACGTGATCTTTCAATTCTACGAGCTAAAATGAACAATGCCGTTGTTATATTGGGAAGCGCAACTCCCTCTCTGGAAAGCTGGAATAATGTGAAAACCGGTAAATACACTCTGCTTAAATTATCTCACCGTCCCCTCTCCTATGAACTTCCTACAGTTGATATTCTCGATATGAGAAAAGAGAAAGATCCAAAACTTCTTATATCGGTTAAACTAAAAGCGAAAATTGAAGAGAAGCTAAAAGCAGATCAGCAGATAATCTTACTGCAGAACAGAAGAGGACATTCTTCATTTGTACAGTGTATCTCCTGTGGAAAATTATTTGAATGCCAAAATTGTGATATTTCCATGAAATTTCATAGTAATTCCCAGGAATTGATCTGTCATTACTGCGGCAATAAAACGCATATGCCCAGAAAGTGTCCTAAGTGCGGGAGCTATATGTTTGCCTTTGGTGCTTCCGGTACACAGCAGATTGAAAAGCAGCTCAACATTCTCTTTCCCAAAGCCAGAATATTAAGAATGGATTCCGATAGTGCCGGTAAAAAAGACAGTTATGATTCCATGTTTAAAAGAATGCGTGACGGAACTGTTGATATCCTTTTGGGAACGCAGATGATAGCAAAAGGACTCGACTTTGAAAACGTGACTCTGGTCGGTGTTATCTCAGCTGATATTGGTTTGAATGTTCCTGATTTCAGAGCTGCTGAAAGAACTTTTCAACTGCTTACTCAGGTGGCAGGAAGATCGGGACGAGGTGAGAAACCCGGTGAAGTAATAATCCAAACTTACAATCCTGAACATTATTCTATTACGAATGCAATGAAGCAGCACTTTGAATTATTTGCCGATAAAGAAATAAATATGCGAAAACATCTGAAATATCCACCTGAATATAAACTTGCGCGATTTGTATTTTCCCACAAAAATGAAAAATATTTAAAAGAACAAATATCAAAAAATACTAAAGTGATCAATGAACTGAAGAATCTTTTCAAAGCAGATCAGTTAAGAATTTTAGGTCCGATCGATGCCCCGATAGCGAGAATGCAGAATAATTACAGATACCATCTCATACTTAAAGCCGATAGCGTTAAAGTGGTTTCAGCTTCAGTAAGTTTTTTAAAAGACAACCTCAAGATAGGCAGTACTATAAAACAGGTGATCGATATAGATCCGTATAGCCTGATGTAATATCAAAACCTTCTTAAAATATTCTAATAGAGAATAAACCGTAAATTCAGAATGAGTTATCATTAATAAATTGACTTAATATAGACATAATAAAAAATGAACTAAGATCATTTAAAGGTTTTATTATCAAGCTGTTAGTAGTTTTGCTTGACGTAAATCTTGAAGAAAAGAAGTAGTAAATATAAATTATGGAGGAAGAATGGATTATTTCTTAACCGAAGAACAATTAGAAATAAAAGAAATAGCTCGTAAGGTTGCAGAAGAGAAGATCAAACCTGTAAGAGCGAAATATGATGAAGGGCACGAATTCCCATGGGAGATCGTAGAAGTATTTAAACAGACAGATCTTTTTGCTGTTCTGGTTCCGGAAGAATATGACGGTATCAGCGGTAAAGTGGTAGATATTGCTATAGTCACAGAAGAACTTAGTCGTGTTTGCGGTGGTATCGGTCTTTCACTTGGTGGTTCTGGTTTGGGAATGTACCCGATCCTTATCTCCGGAAGCGAAGAGCAGAAACAGAAATATTTGCCCAAAATTGCTAATGGAGAGATTCTGGCTGCTTTTGCATTAACAGAGGCAAATGCCGGATCTGATGCCGGCGGTATGGAAACAACTGCTGTTAAAGATGGTGATCATTATATACTTAATGGTACAAAACAGTGGATAACTAATGGCGGAGAAGCTGATCTTTACACAGTTTTTGTACTTACTGATAAATCAAAAGGAGCGCGTGGTGCTTCTTGTCTTATTGTAGAAAAAGGCACCGAAGGTTTTTCATTTGGGAAGAAAGAAGATAAAATGGGTATTCGCGGTTCAGTAACGAGAGAACTGATCTTTGATAATTGCAGAATTCCGGTAGAAAATCTGGTTGGCCGTGAAGGAACAGGTTTTATGATTGCTATGAAAACACTGGATAAATCACGTCCAATGGTTGCTGCGCAAGCTGTGGGGATTGCTCAAGGTGCTTATGAAGAAGCTGCAAAATATGCCAAACAACGTATTCAGTTCGGGAAACCGATCTCAGCTTTCCAGGGTGTTCAGTTTATACTGGCAGATATGGCAACGCAGATCGAAGCAGCCAGAGCACTGATTATGGCAACTGCAAAATTGATAGATTCCGGTGCGAAAAAATATGCTAAGGAATCTGCAATGTGCAAAGTATTTGCTTCAGATGTGGCAATGAAAGTTACAACCGATGCAGTTCAAATATTGGGTGGATACGGATATATGAAGGAATATCCGGTAGAAAAAATGATGCGTGATGCTAAGATCACTCAGATATATGAAGGAACAAATCAAGTTCAAAGATCCGTGATAGCTTCCAACCTGTTAAAGGAATTTTAATCAGAAAAAAATCATGAAATTACTTTTTCATATATGTTGTGCACCGTGTTTTGCGGCGCCTTATTTTCATTTGAAAGCAGAAGGTCATGATGTCCATGGATTCTGGTATAATCATAATATACACCCCTATACAGAATATAGGAAACGATTGGAAACTTTGCAGGAATTTGCAGGAAAAGAAAATTTTCCGCTTATCGTAAAAGATGAATACGAATTGGAAAAATTCCTGCGTAAAACTGCATTCCGTGAACAAGAGCGCTGTAGAATTTGTTATTATGACCGCCTGAAATATTCTGCTATAATTGCCAAGAAGGGCAACTTCGATGCTTTTACCACAACACTTCTTTATAGCAAATTCCAAAAGCACGATCTCATAAAAGAAATTGGTGAATCACTTGCTAAAGAATACGGCATAAAATTTTATTATCAGGATTTCAGGGAGTATTGGCAAGAAGGGATAAAGATTTCCAAAGAAAAGAAGATGTACCGTCAGCAATATTGCGGATGTGTATATAGTGAACGGGACAGGTATCTGAAATGATTGTCGACCTCACCCTCAGGCTTCGCCAAGGCTACGCCCCAACAGGTCTGTTCCTCTCCTGTCCAGTAGAGGGATGTCGGAGAAAATGAAATTTTGAAAATGTTGAGTTTTGAGTGTTGAATTGTAAGTTATCGTCATCCTGCCTGCCGTGGCGTATCCAGCTTTAGCTGGAGAAGACTGGACGTTTACCAGCAAACCAATAGCTTGTCCGCCTCTGGCGTGGCTTGTAAACCTCAGGCTGGAATTTTGCACGTTGTTCTCTTTAGGAAGGAGAATTAATACAATAAATTTTCTCCTTATTCTTCGTTAAAAGTAACGGAAGAAAGATTCCATGCCTTCGGCAGGTAAACCTCAGATTTATCAGCCTATGGCTGATTGACGGGAATAAATTATTTGTACTAATAATATTATCAGCGTTTATCCGTGTTCATCTGTGGTAAAATTTTGTATGAGATAGGTTCACAAATTGTATAATAAAAAACTCTTGCTTTATTTGGATGTAAATAGAAATTGTAAAAAAAACAAAAAAGGAAGAAAAATATGAAGGGAACTGTAAAGTGGTTTGATGAAGGAAAGGGTTATGGTTTTGTCATTACGGCTGAAGGAAAAGAATTTTTCGTTCACTGGAAATCAATAGTAACAGTATCAGAATTGGGTAGAAAAATACTTATTCCTGATGAAGAAGTAGAATTTGATACAATTGAAACGGATAGAGGAATTCAGGCGATTAATATTATCAGATTAAATCCATGATCTGCTAATTGCAATTTCAACGGCGTATATACGTCGCTTTTTTTATGAACAGTTTTTTACCAACATTCTTGCAAGACCTTAAAGAAAGAGGTTGGAAACAACTTGATATTATTATCATTTCAGGTGATGCTTATATCGATCATCCCAGCTTTGGTCCTATCATCATTGCCAGATCTCTGGAAGCTGAAGGTTACAAAGTCGGCATAATTTCCCAACCTGATTGGAAAAGTGATAAAGACTTCAAGAAGCTAGGGCGTCCCAGATTATTTTTTGGAGTGTCTTCCGGGAATATGGATTCGATGATAAATCACTATACTGCACTTCGCAAGATTCGTTCGGAAGATGCATATTCACCCGGTGGGAAAAGTGGTTTGCGTCCGAATAGGGCTGCAATTGTCTATACCCAGAAAGTTAGATCGATCTACAAAGATACACCTGTTATTCTTGGTGGAGTTGAAGCCAGTATGCGCCGTCTGCCGCATTACGATTACTGGAGCGATAAACTGTGCAATTCCATCCTCTTCGATTCCAGAGCAGATATACTTGTTTACGGAATGGGGGAAAGAACTATTAATACGATCGCCGAAAGAATAAATAACGATGAAGATATTAAGGCGATGAACAATATCCCCGGAACTGTGGTGATGGGAAAAGAGATTGAAAGTGCAGTTTCTTTACCGAAATTTTCATCTAATCTTTCTAAAGATAATTTCTTGAAAATGCATAAAATATTCTGGGATAGTTTCCGTGATAAAGTTCTCATTCAAAAATTCGGGAAGAGTTACCTCATTCACAATCCACCGGCAAAACCATTATCTACAAAAGAGCTTGATAAAGTTTATGATCTTGGTTTTATCCGTCAACCGCATCCTGATTATAAAGGAAAGAAAATACCTGCTTTTACTCAGATCAAGGATTCTGTAACAGCACATCGTGGTTGTTTTGGCGGTTGTCATTTTTGTGCAATTGGATCACATCAGGGCAAAACGATCAGGTCGCGCAGTATTGGATCGATCATAAACGAAATTAGACACATTGCCGCAGATAAGAATTTTAAGGGTACGATCAGCGATATTGGCGGTCCTTCTGCAAATATGTATGGAATGAGCTGTAAACTGGGAATTAGTGAAACATGTAAAATAACTTCCTGCCTTTTCCCTGAGATATGTTCCCATTTGGATACTTCTCACCTTGAACAGAAAAAACTATTAAATGAAGTTCGAAAACTCCGGAAGATCAAACATTCATTTATTTCATCCGGTATCAGATTTGATCTTGCATTAAAAGATATTGATTATATAAAAACGGTTGCTAAATATCATACCAGCGGACTCCTAAAGCTTGCACCGGAACATATCAGCCCTGAAGTTTTACAATATATGAATAAACCTTCCATCACGCTTTATGAAAGATTCCACGATATCTACAGTTCATATTGCGATAAGATCGGCAAAAGGCAGTTTATCGTTCCATACATTATTGTAGGGCATCCGGGATCCAGTTTAAAAGAGACGATCAAACTGGCGACTTACTTAAAGAAAAATGGGATCAAATTGAAACAGGTCCAGCAATTTACACCAACTCCAATGACGCAAAGTACAATGATGTATTATACAGGACTCGACATTGATGGAAAGAAGGTCAATATTCCAAAAGGCAGGGAGATCAGATTGCAGAAAGCGCTTGTTCAGTGGTTTGTACCGCAAAACAAAAAGCTGATCATTGAAGCTTTGAAGAATGCCGGCAGAAAAGACCTGATCGATTTCTTTTTGGATAATGAACAGAGAGCAATAACTAATAAACGTAAGAGAAAGAGATAAAGTAACGCAAACATTCAGCACTAGAAAATTCGGTGGATAAATATGTTTGCGAAAAAATCCTTGCAAAAAAAAATGCTTATATTTAAATGAATCGTGAATAAGAAATTGATACAAATTCTAATTTTTACAATAAATTATTACGGGAGTTGCTAAACTATATTGATAGCTTCATTATCTTTGCAAAAAATTAATAAGGGTGGTTTTTTATGGCAAAGCGTATTACACTAATCGGAATGATGATCTTAGTATTAATAGGATTAAAGGCAATAAATTCAAAACAACAAAAACACATTGAAAGAGCTCGTGATGGGCAGCACATTATTATCGCACCAGAAGAGTTCTTAACTCAAGCAAATCTATTAGCAGATTTCTATTGGAATGAATTTCAAATTGCACGTACTGTAGTAGACCAGCAGGATATATTTGATCAAATGAGCGGAGGAGTAGAAGATCCGGAAGCGATTCGAGATTATCTCATTGAATTTTTCGATGACCCATCTATCTGGATGGATAGTTCTGTTCTTTTGATGGGAAGTGGTACTGAAGAATGGAATACTCCCAGTGATAAAAACCGGATAGTTGTAATTGGATATACTGATGATGAATTTGTCATGCTGGATACAGATATTTACCCAGATGTCCCTATCGGTAGGTATCCTGCTCAGAATATTGAACAATTAGAGCTTATTATCAATAGAAATATTCAGTATATCACAAATCCTACACTTGATTGGTGGAGAAATAAAATGCTCATCGTTGCAGATGATGAACATAAAGCAGGAAATTTAGAGGGATTAACTCCCACAAGTGGCTTAAATCATACAGCTAGAGCTCAAGAATTAGCAGAGACGTTATCTGATGCAGTTTGGATAGATCGTGTAATAGGTATAGAATATGAAATGAATACAAATGGAAATAAACCAGAAGCTGCGCATGACGTAATTTATAATGTAAATGAAGGTAGATTGATTTGGCACTATATTGGTCATGGAAACGAAGATGTACTAGGTGATGAGGACTATTTCAGAGCTTCTACTCAACTTCAATTATTACAAAATACCGATCATCTTTCTCTATTCACTGCAGCTTCAAGTAGAGTTGGAAATTTTACTTCTTTGGAGTTTGATTGTATGGCAGAACAATTCCTTACCTATGAGGATGGTGGAGTAATTGCAGCTATTACACCAAGAGAATGCGCAAGTGGTAGTAGTAATTGTATTCTATTTCTAGCGTTTTTCCAGAATATTATAAATGATTATCAATATCTGGGTGCTGCTCTTCTTGATGCTAAAATAAATAGTGGAACATCAATTATTAATAGCAAGTTGTATAATATATTAGGTGATCCATTACTTTTTGTGAATCCTCCACAACGTGATGAGAATATTACAATTACTGGAAATCCTGAGATATTGTTTTATAATGATGATATTTCAATTTTCGGACAGCTTCCTTTCATTGATTATTCTCAATGTGAATTTAAGGCATTTGAATCAGAATATGACTGTTTTTATACAAATACATTAAATGGAGCAACTTATGAAGTAGACTATACAAAATTTGGTGAGCCTTATTTTGAAGAAGAAATTACAATTGCTGGTGATTATTATGAAACATCATTCACTGTTACATCTGATATTCAAACCGGTGAAGAAGCTAGAATGATTAGCTATGTTAATGGAGTAGAAGGTGATTTTGTTCAATATTTATACCCAATAACAATCTCAGATGGAACATCATCACCAGATTTACCGGAATTGCCACCCAGTTTAGTTGCTTCCAATTATCCCAACCCATTTAATCCAACGACTACAATTGCATATTCTCATCCAAATGATTGTAACATTGAACTTAAAGTTTATAACAATAAAGGACAAATAGTAAAAATTTTAGTTAAGGAAGAGCAACTTGCAGGATTATATGAAACTGTTTGGAATGGTACGGATGAAAATAATCACCCAGTTGCTAGTGGAATATATTTCTATAGATTAGAAACTGAAAGCAAAACTGTAACAAAAAAAATGCTGTTGTTAAAATAGTGACATATGTTCTTGTATCCAAGCTTCAGCTTGGATACAAATAATCAATGTGATGAGAAGGTTTCCAAGCTGGGGCTTGGAAACCAGAATATTAAAACATCGTTGCTTTAAACGACATATTCTTTTCCAGTTGGCTTTGCGTTCCATAGGATAAAAGAAACTCCGCAAAAACAGTAAGACCTTTCCGAAATCTAACTTCTATGAAAATTCTATCGAAAGAGATTCAGAAAAGTTTGAACTGTTTTGTTCTTTCAAAAACAATTTTTATCTTGACCTTAAAAAAAAGATTAAATTATTCATATTATAGAAGTTATATTCAGATATAGAGTGTTCTAAATTTAGTTTAAGAAGGAGTTGAGCTATGAATATTGGGATTATTATCGGACGGATAGGAGATATCGACGGTGTAGCTTTGGAAACTGAAAAGTGGATCAGGGTCCTAAAAAAGTTGGGGTATAAAATATTTATTCTTTCCGGTCAGTTCAAAAAAAGCATTGTTGGCAAGAAAAACGAAAGTATATGGCGTGCTCTTTCTTTCTTTTCGCCTGAATGTGAATGGGAACAGAACCGTGCCTTCTTCTTCCCTGAATTTGAACAACAGGAATTGATAGATCATCTTGTTGATACTTCCAACGAAATTGCTGCACATATTTTCAAATGGATGTTAAAGAAAAAAATCGATGTGTTGCTAACAGAGAATAGCACTTCACTTCCTTGTCATCTTTCCATGGGCATGGCTATTAAAAAAGTAGCGGAATTTGGATGCAAGCCGGTTGTATCACATAATCACGATTTCTACTGGGAACGGGGTAACAGGTATAAAACACCGCATAAAAAAGTAAAAGAAATTGTAAAAACCACATTTCCTCTGAATTTGCCAAACATACATCATGCGGTTATAAATAGTTATTCTAGAGATGTTCTAAAAAAAAAATACAATATTGATGCAGTTGTAGTTCCAAACGTAATGGATTTTGATAAACCTTTTGCTCGTAAAAGTCAGTATAATCGTTCCATGCTTTCCGAAATAGGATTGGAGAAAACAGATATCCCGCTATTTCAGGTTACCCGCATTGTGCGTAGAAAGGGAATTGAGACTGCTATCGAAATGGTTCATCGTTTGCAGGATAAACGTATTAAATTGATCGTTACGGGTAGTGCTGCTGATGATTCCAGGAAAGGTTACTATAAAGAACTGTTGGAAACCATCAAAAAACGCAAGTTGGATAAACAGGTTGTATTTGGTCATAGACATATCCTGAATGAACGTGGAAAAGGTTGGCGAGGCCGTAAAATATACAATCTTTCCGATGCTTACGCCAATGCAGTTGCCTGTACGTATTTCAGTACTTACGAAGGGTTTGGTAATGCATTTATGGAATGTGTACTGGCAAAGAAACCTGTCTTTGTGAATAATTACAAACCTGTTTTTTGGCCGGATATAGGAAGTAAGGGTTTTAAAACCGTGATGTTAGAAGATAACGTTCTTACCGATGATGCTTTGGTAAAAATGGAAAAAATCATCCATAATACAGATTTGCAAAAAGAAATAGCAGAATATAATTACGAACTTGGCAGGAAATATTTCTCTTTTGCAATTCTACAAAATAAATTGGAAGAGCTTTTTCGATTTTAAGCTTATTTAACAATGTTTGAAGATTTCAAAAATCTGAAGTTCACATCATGGTTTGAACTGAATGATTTTTTAGAAAACTTACAGAACAAACAATTAATAAAAGATCGAAAGGAAAGCTATAAGGCTTTCCTGCAAAAGATTGAACATAGCGGAATTGTCTTCATTACTTTCGAATACGGTATCGATGGTGTCTCCACAGAAATTGCCAAATATATCACGATGTTTCACAAAATACTTCCCAAAGTTGATATTCATCTTATCGGTGGAGAATTTGACGAAAGATTTGATATGGCAATCAAAGAAAAATGTCAGCATTTTACAGTACAGGGAATGGCAGGATTCGCCAAATGGAAACTGTTCGACCTGTTTTTTCATACTAAACTGCAACGAGGTGAAAAACAGTATAACTATCTTTTAAATGAGTTCTGGGAAGATACACTATACTTGTTAATGCAGATAGGAACCTATATTGCTCAACATGGTATTAAATTGCTGTACGTAGTTAATACAAATTCCAATCCGGGTAATGTATCTCTTGCACTGGCTCTGGTTCTAATCTCATCGTATCTTGATGTACCGGTCATTTCCAATAATCACGATTTCTATTGGGAAGCAGGGAAAAGTGAAGTAGATATAAAATATCAAGGTACTAAACATGGACCTCGAGATCATTTTTTTACTAACTCACACCTTCCAGAGATTTTCGCTATCATCGAAATGCTCTATCCATGGAAAGCGAAAAACTGGCTGGCAATGAATATTAATTATCAACAATCTGATCTACTGGTGAAAAAGTTCAATTACGATCCTGCTGCTATATGTGTTATTGGCACTGCTATCGATACACAGAAATTCAAATCACTTGACGATGAAGAAAAAAAAAGAAATATATTCTTCCTGATTAAGCGGCTTATTGCCGGTAAGAAAAACAAATTACACTCGATTTCTATCGAGAAGGCAATTAAAAACAAAAAATTGCAGAAAACACCTTATCCATTTGTTACCAGCTTAGAAGATAACATAAATTTTAACTTTTGTGCTAATAATCTGCTCATCTTGCAGCCAACCCGAATTATAGAAAGAAAGAGAATCGAATTGGATTTTCTCTTGATAAGTGCATTATTAGAAAATTCCCGGTTTAATAACTGGATGAGAAGCGGTAAAATAGAGAACATCGTGCTGATGATTACCGGTCCCATTCTGAAGGGGCATGAGGGATATTTCACTTTTTTACTTAAGGAATTTCAAAGAATGCTTCTGGCAATAAAGCCTGAGTTCAGTTCCAAAATATTTCTCTCATTTTTATTCAGTAAATTCGATAAGCCGGATTATATTAGAAAAGAGATAAAACCATTAAAAATACAAGATCTGTTCCAATTAGCATCACTGGTTACATTGCCCAGTAAAACTGAGGGGAGGGGGCTGCCCATTATAGAAGCTTGTGCCTGTGAAACTCCCATAATTACCAACAGGTATTATCCTGAAAGCATTTATGCATGGCTGGTGGGAGAACACTTATCCTCAAAATTCAGATTGTATCCTATTGAATTTGAGGACAGGTTGGATACAAGAGTTATTGACGAGGTTGTGGAACATTTGGCAAAATGTAGGAAATGGCAATTGCGACATAACAGACTGATCATTAAGAAAAGATACAGTTTTCCGTTATTACAAAACGACATGGAAGCTGCTTTGCAGAAATTATACCAACAACTGCAAGGATGATAGCAGCAAGTATGTATCCGGTGGGTGTGTATTTTTATTAGTTTATTATAACATTCATGGTTACAAGTAGGGTCAATTTCTCGAATTTACCGATAAACTCGTTCGCAAGTTGAACTTGCGAATGCAATTGTGTTGATAAGTTCAACTTATCAACAAGAAAATATGAAAAGATTTTCAGACGATTAAGGATAAGCGTCCCTAATTTTTTTTGTTCCCCTTCGTAAGGGGAATGCAAGGGGTTCTTATGCTTCACAAAACCGTCATCCTGACGTTTAGCAGCAAACCACGTCTCGAGCAAGGTTACCGTAAATCAGCAATAAACATTTTAGCCCTTCAGTGTAAACTGAGGGGCTTTTTTTGTACCACGTTCATCCTGAACGTGTTTAAACGATCGGAACGATCGTTTTACTTCTTTCGCTCACTCTCTTTCAACTTAGCACAAGATCATTCTGACTTGTGCCAAGTTTCTGATAGTTCTCGTTCCCAAAGCTTTAGGACGTTAAATGCGAAGCATATTTAACCGTTCCCTCTTGTACTCTCGTTCCCAAAGCTCTCTTTGGGAACGCAATTTGGTAACCAGAATATTAACTATGAGAGTGATGGGCATGTTGTCATTCTCGACCAGATCAGGGATCTGTAAGATCCCCAGTCAAGCTGAGGATAACATAAAAACAATAATTCAACACGAGTTTTCTTTAAGCCCCTCTCTTGGTTTGAAGAGAGGGGTTTGGGGTGAGTTCAAAAATAACTTGCCTATAATTTCTTTAAAATAAACTTAACACAAAAATAAATCACTGGAGGCTTAGTAATGAGAGTTCACAATTTTAGTGCAGGACCGGCAGTTTTACCGGAAGAAGTATTAAAAGATATTCAAAAAAATTTAGTAGATTACAAAGGTAATGGATTATCAGTTTTAGAGATGAGTCATCGTTCGGCACAATATATGGAAATAATCGAAGGTGCACGTGCCAGATTATTAAAGATCATGGGCTTAGGTGATGATTATGAAGCTTTATTTCTTCAAGGTGGAGCAAGCACACAATTCTTTATGATCCCGCTTAATTTTTGTGATGATGATAAAGTAGCTAACTATATTGATACAGGTGCTTGGAGTACAAAAGCAATTAAGGAAGTTAAAATATTAGGTAAGAAATTGCATATTGCTGCCACATCCGAAGATAAAGAATTCACTTATATTCCCAAGAAATGGAAATTGTCTGAAAATGTTGCCTATCTTCACATAACAACTAATAACACAATTCGTGGAACAGAATGGAAGATAAATCCCGATGTCCCTGCTGATGTTCTATTGATTGCAGATATGTCTTCGAACTTTCTTAGCAAACCACTTGATTTCAGTAAATATGATATGATCTATGGTGGAGCTCAGAAAAATATTGGACCGGCTGGTGCTACATTTGTGGTTCTTAAAAAATCTATGCTGGAAAAGATCAATCCCAACCTTCCTTCAATGATGAACTACAATACTCACGTAAGTAAAGATTCCATGTTCAATACACCACCAACATTTTCTATCTATGTAATTGGCGAGATTCTGAAATGGATCGAGGGTAATGGCGGCTTAGAAGGTATGCAGAAGATCAATGAAGAAAAAGCTGCTTATATTTATGATGTTATAGACAATTCAGATTTCTACACCGGAACTGTTGTAAAGGAAGATCGCTCTTTAATGAATATTCCATTCCGCTTACCAACTGAAGATCTGGAAAAGAAATTTGTAGCAGAAGCTGCCGCAAATAATATGTTTAATCTTAAGGGACATAGAAGTGTAGGCGGCTGCAGAGCTTCCGTTTATAATTCTCTTCCAATGGATTCAGCAAAAGCTCTTTCTCAATTTATGCTCGATTTCGAGAAAGCGAATAAATAGTACAAAAATTATATCTTATGCGGGTTTTCCAATAATTAACGGGAATCCCGCATTTATTTATGAAAGAAACAAAAATTCAGGTAGAACAACATACGATAGATCTTTCTGATCTCAGATTGATCCATCTTGCTTTTTTCACAGCATTTGCCATTGCCATTTATGTGGTAGAAAGCTTCATTCCAAAACCTTTCCCATTTATGAAGCTTGGACTGGCAAATATCGTTGTTTTATTATTGCTGGTTTCCGGTAATGTGCGATATGCACTTATTGTAATAATTGGAAAGACGGTTGCAGGCGGATTTTTTACCGGCTTATTCCTTAGCCCGACAACACTTCTTTCTATCAGCGGCAGTCTTTGTTCGCTCTGTGTGATGACGCTATTCATAAAAAGTAAAATCCGTTTCAGCATGATCGGAATAAGCATTTTGGGAGCGG
Organism: Candidatus Cloacimonadota bacterium; assembly: GCA_030600585.1. Classification (GTDB taxonomy): domain Bacteria; phylum Cloacimonadota; class Cloacimonadia; order Cloacimonadales; family TCS61; genus Tenebribacter. The sequence goes on from JAUVLU010000001.1 coordinate 92,658, forward strand.
TAACACACAATTTTGCTCAAATAGCGGTTGTCCGTTTGATACTCATAAAAGAAAATACAATATTTTATTTGACGCCGCTTCTAATTATTATGGGAATAGTTACTGGAATTATAATAGGTTATATAGCTAAAATGTTTTTGGATAGGATAAATGGAGATTATGAAAAAAGAAGTAATTAAATATTTATTTATTATATTAATGATAATAATTTTTTTTATGGGAATAGGATTCGGTCTGTTCCGATATTATAGTAGAGAGCTTCCACCGCTTTCTGAACTGCAAAGTTATGAAATGAAAGTAGGTTCCGAAGTTTATGACCGTAATGATAATTTGATCCATATTTTCTATGTGGAGAAGAGACAGCTTACGCATTTAAAAGAATTACCCGATTACATTACCAAAGGTATCATGGCTGTTGAAGATAAGAATTTCTATAAACATTGGGGTATGGATCAGTTAGGTCTTATTCGAGCAATTATTATTGATATCAGTAAGGGAGATTTTTCTCAGGGAGCAAGCACGATAACTCAACAGCTTGCGCGAAATATGTTTCTTTCACTTGATAAAAAAATACCACGAAAGATCAAGGAACTTATACTTGCGATCCGCATTGAAAAGAATTTCTCTAAAGATGAAATATTAGAAATGTATCTCAATAAATCTCCTTTCGGTCCCGGATTATATGGTATTGAAGTGGGATCAAAGAAGTATTTTGGAAAGGATGCTAAAGATCTTTCAATTCCGGAAGCAGCACTTCTTATTGGGATGCCGCAACTACCCAGTGCCTATTATCCTTTCCGTTATCCTCAGCGCGCAATTCTTAGAAGAAATACTGTTTTAAAACGGATGTATGAAGAAAAGGTAATTACTAATGAAGAATATACCGAGGCTCTTGATACTGAATTGGAATTATTTGAACAAAGCGGAGATTTCGAGGCGAAAGATTATTTCGTAGAATACATTCGTATAAAACTTGAACGTGAATTCGGTACTACTCAACTTTTCACAGGTGGACTTAAAATTTATACGACTCTTGATATGGAGCTTCAGGAATATGCCGATTCCGTATTGAATATGAATCTTAAAAAATTCGAGAAGAAAAACGATTATGAATTTCAATATGATGATTTTCCGGCTGATACGATTAACATTGTAACACCCTATGTTCAAGGTGGTGTGTTCTCAATTGAACCGGAAACAGGTTATGTGCGGGTGATGATAGGTGGAAGGAATTTCAATCATAGTAAATTGAATCGTGTGATGCAGTCGATACGGCAGCCCGGCTCTTCCTTCAAACCGATATTGTATTCTACTGCTCTTGTAAACGGCTACACCCCTGCTACCATAATTGAGGATGAGCCTTTCTCTTTTATCCAGAATGATACACTTTTCTGGAGTCCGAAAAACTACTCGAATCGAAATTTCGGATATACTCGATTGCGTACCGGATTAAAAAAATCCAGAAATATTTATGCAGCCAAAACAATATTTGATCTTGGACCCAGAAAGGTAATGGAATTTACCGAACGATTTGGAATTACAACTCCGGTTTATCCGTTCTATACTCTTGCAGTTGGCAGCATGGAAGTTAAACCTTTTGAATTGATAACTGCTTACACAACATTCCCAAATGGCGGTGAACGGGTGAAACCAATATTTATCAGACGAGTTGAAGATAAATATGGTAAGATCATGAAAACAAATGAGCCGGAAAAGATCAGGGTTATAAATGAACAGGCAGCTTATATTATGGCTAACTTGATGAAATCGGTTTGTGAAGATGGAACAGGTGTAGGAATTCGCTGGCAATCCGGTTATGAGACACTTGGTTCGATAAGCTATAAATGGAATGCTGCCGGTAAAACAGGAACTACGGATGACTTCAGGGATGCCTGGTTCATTGGATATAATAAAAAACTTGTTACAGGTATCTGGATTGGTTTTGATGATAATTCAAGTTTGGGGAAAGGGCAATCTGGTGCTACAGCAGCACTGCCATCATGGCCTTATATAATGAAAAAAGCAGTTTATCTGGATTCACCCAAAAACAGTAAGGGAAATCCGATCGTGAACGGAGACGAACTGCAGTTTAAAAAACCTGATGGCATTATTACTGTGGAAATTTCCAAAGAGACAGGATTGCTTCCAAAAAATGACTACGAAGAAACAATGCAGGAAATTTTTATTGCAGGAACAGAACCAACACCGCTTAGCGATAGCTTGAATTACAATTTCTATCCAACATTCTACCGTGAGCATAATATGGATTCTCTCGTTGTTGATCTGGGTGGAGTTGCTTATGTATGGCCGGATTCAATTATTTTTGAACCTACTTATCCCGATACAACACGACCGGATTATATGGAAATGGCACCTCGGCATGAACCGGATCCAATTGATTTAAGAGGCGCACTGATCTTAAAGCATAAGAAAATTGTAGAAAGACCCGACAGCTTGTTGTGGAAAGGACCTGAATGGCTGAACCCTGTGCAGGACTCTCTTGATGCATTGGATAAACTTATAGAATCATTGATCAAGGCGGAAAGGTGATCTTTCAAATCATTTATGCTGTAACATTCGTATTTCTGCTGATCTACCTGTTTTATTTGCGTTTATTTTATATTGGTTTAAAGAATAGAAATGTAAATTTTAAGTATTCCAAACCTTTTGTCTCTGTAGTTGTTGCAGCCAGAAATGAAGAGAATAATATTGCCCGCTTGCTTACAACTTTGGTAAATCAGAGTTATCCGGCAGATCAATTTCAAATAATTATAGCTAACGATGATTCTACCGATGGAACGATTTCAATCGTGAATCAATTTGCTGATAAATGGGATAATATAAAGTTATTAAATGTAACCGGAAGAGATAAGGCAATTTCCGCTAAAAAGAATGCTCTTTCTCAGGCTATAGAAATGGCGGAAGGTGAGATAATCCTTTCAACAGATGCCGATTGTCTGGTAGGAAAATATTGGATAGAATCTATGGTTGCTTGTTTTGATGATAACGAAATGGTTATTGGTTTTTCACGCACGCAATTAACAAATTGGAGAAAAACCGGTTTTATCAGGAAATTTGAGCATTTCGATTTTTTAGCGATGCTATTTGCTGCTGCGGGTGCAATTTCATCCGGGAAATATTTCTCTTGCTCGGGGCAGAATATTGCCTATACAAAAGAAGCTTTTAATAAAGTTGGTGGTTTTAAAAAGATCAAGCATCTCATCTCCGGTGATGATGTAAATCTTATGCAGCTTTTTCGTAAAAGCGGGATGAAAGTAGGTTTTGCTTTTACCGATCACAGTTATGTTTATACTCAACCAATAAAGAATATCGGGAAATTCTTAAGTCAGCGAAGTAGATGGACTTCCAACATGAAATGGCAGATACTGCTTAATCCTGAGTTTTTTATTTACCTGTTAAGTGTATTCTTCATTACTTTCCTGCCGATAGTTATTCTGTTTGATGTTTGGAAATTGGGAATTGGAGTGATCTTATTAAGGATATTCTTAGAACTCATTTTCCTTAAATATGGATATGAAGTTTTTGGCGAAGATAAAAAAAAGTTGATGTTTTATCCTGTATGGTTTATCGTGCAGCCGTTCTATATTATTGCTGTTGCTGTAATGGGTGGCTTGAATATATTTTCATGGAAGAAATAACAAATAGGAGGTTACTATGATTTTATTTAAAAGAGTATTATTTGCAGTTTTATGTATTTCAATGTTATCGGTGCTTTCGGCGCAGGATGATTATGAAACCTGGAAATCACAGCAGAAAACGGAAATGGTTAAATACATAAGTGAACAGGATAAAGCTTTTGCAAGTTTTCTGGAAAAGAACTGGGAACAATTTGAAGCTTTTAAAGGGAACGTGAAAGATACTACACCAAAACCAAAAGAAATACCGGAAGTTGAACCAAGAAAGATCGAAGAATTAGAAGTTACGAATAAGATAAAAGAAATCAAAATTCCTCCTAAAATGCAAATAGAAGAAAAAGAGCAGAAAGATTGCATGGTGAAGGTTGAAATGACAGAAGATCCAAGAGTAACAATTAATTATCTGGGCTTACCATTAGAATTAAATTATCAGCAGCAGGTTGATATTCAACTGCAAAGCCCTATTAATGAAAAAGGTATTGCCGATTTCTGGTATTCCATAAGTAATATTGATCACACTACTTTCTTTGCTCAAACAAGCGATTATAGAGAACAGCTCAGGTTAAATGATTGGGGATACTGCTTACTGCTTAATGAGATCACAAATCAGGTTTCCGGCGGTTCACAGAATTTATCTAGACTTTTATTGTGGTTCATGCTCACAAAATCAGGATATGAAGCTAAAGTTGGATTTGCAGAAGATAATGTATATTTGCTTTTGCCCTGTAAAAATACAATTTATGGAGTTTCTTATATTATTATAGATGATAAAAGATTTTATACATTATCATTTGATAAAGAAGAGCAGCTTAATATTTCGATAAATACATACAATGGGAAATATCCTGATGCAGATGATCTTATTGATCTTAGCGTAAACGAAACTCCGAAAATTAAAAATACTTTAATTGAAAAAGAATTGAAGTTCAAATATGAAAATCAAGAATATACTATTCCTGTAACTTATAATCAGACAACTGCAGAATATTTCAAGAATTACCCGCAGACAGATCTGGAAGTATATTTCAAAGCTCCGCTTTCTGAGGAAGCAACTTATTCGCTTACTATAGGATTGAAACCAATTTTGGACGGCAGGACAGAAGCAGATGCAGCAAATGTGCTGCTAAGATTTGTACAAACTGCGTTCCAATATAAAACAGATGGAGATCAATTTGGTAGTGAGAAAAGTCTGTTCTCAGATGAAACATTATTCTATCCTTACTCAGATTGTGAGGATAGATCAATAATCTTTGCTTATTTAATAAGTAATATTTTAGATTTGAATGTGATCGGATTAGATTATCCGGGGCATATTTCAACTGCTGTTCATTTTCAGAATGAATTAAGCGGAGATAAAGTTAATTATCATTCTACAAACTTCGTGATCTGTGATCCGACCTATATAAATGCAAATGTTGGGATGGCTATGCCGAAGTTCAAAGAAGTTGAACCAAAGATAATAGACCTTAATAAATAAGCAGGTAAAAAAATGAACTTTGTTATTTTTGATGATGAGAAAAGAAGCAATTTTTTTCCCATCACTTTAACACGTTCTACAGGTGATATAAGAGTTGGAATCCTCAAATTACGACAGAGAATTTCAAGTTATTTTGATTTATCTGAGACTAATGATCATTCTAAAACAGGGATTAATTCAACAATTGATGCCGGAACGGTTATCGGTATCGGGTGTAATCTGTTTGAATTAGGCATGATAAAGAAACATATATCTTCTTTTAATTTTGGAACAGAATCGGAAAAAGAGCTTTACAGTAAAATCTATAAGAAAGTTTTTCGATCAATATCTTAATAAAATAGATTGGTTTATAATGGAGTTATAATGCAGGAATATATAAAAATATTGTTTCGAACGGGAAGAGAGGGTTACTATCTTAATAATAAAGAATATAATATTCAACCCGATATGGATGTAATTGTTAAAGTTGAACGTGGTGAAGATATTGGGCAAATAGTGAACTGTGCAGTGCAGCTTGACCAGATAGATAATAAACCTGAGGAAAAAGAAATAACATCGATCAAACGTATTGCAACCGAAGCAGATATTAAGCAATTGGAAATTGTAAAAAAGAAAGAACTAGAGACTGAAAAAAAATTCCGTGAAATGTTAATAAAACAGCCATTCACAATGAAACTCCTGCAGACAATCTATCAACTTGATGGAAATAAACTTACGTTTTTCTTTTCAGCAGATGGCAGGATCGATTTCAGAGATTTTGTTAGAGAGCTTGCATCCGAGTTTAAAACAAGAATTGAATTACACCAAACATCAGGCAGGGAAGATGCCCGTAGATTGGGTGGACTGGGAATGTGCGGTAAAACCTACTGCTGTGTAACTTTCCTGAAAAAATTCAATCAAGTTACAATTCAAATGGCAAAAGATCAAAATTTATTAAGTAATCTTTCAAAAATATCAGGACCATGCGGCAGATTGCTCTGCTGCCTGCATTATGAAGAAGATTTCTATTTAAAGAAATCGGAGGATTTTCCTGAGTTGGGACAGGTAGTTAGATATAATAATAAAAAAATGTATGTGGAAAAGAATGATTATTACAATAATCGCATTAACTTAATAGATGAGGACCATGAGCGTTTTATTGTTACTTTGGAAGAATTTAATAAAATAGAACAACAAAATAATGATAAGAAACGTTCTTGATCTATTACCCGAAGAGTTAAACCAGTGTTTGTTAGATATTGGAGAGAAAGAATATAGGGCAAAGCAGATCCTTAACTGGGTCTATAATAATTATACTACAGATTTTAATGAGATGACATCTCTCTCAGAAACACTCAGAAATAAGCTTCAAAATATTCTGAGCAATTCAATTCCTACAATTATTACAAAAAAAAGTTCTAATGATGGAACTACAAAATATCTACTTTCTCTGCAAGATGAAAATAACATCGAAATGGTTATAATTCCTAATGAGAAAAAAAATACGCTTTGCATTTCATCACAAGTTGGATGTGCCAGAAAATGTAAGTTCTGCGCAACAGCTAAACTTGGCTTAGAACGTAATCTAAAAACGCATGAGATCACGTCACAAGTATTTCTTGCTATCAAAGAATTGGGTGACGATAAGCTTACTAATATCGTTTTCATGGGGATGGGTGAACCGCTGGATAATTTTGAAAATGTGGTTAAAGCTATTAGAATTTTGCAGCATGATCTCTGTTTTAATTTCAGTCCGAGAAGAATTACTGTTTCAACCTCAGGTGTAATACCACAAATAGCAAAGCTTGCTGATACAGGATTAAAACTTAAGTTAGCAGTCTCCCTTAATTCTGCAATTCAATCCAAAAGAGAAATACTAATGCCGATCAGCAAGACCTTTCCATTATCCGAACTAAAAAAAACCTTGATAGATTTCAGAAAAAAAACACCTTATCGTATTACGTTCGAGTATGTGATGATAAAGGATTTTAATATTGGACGTAAAGACGTGAAAGCACTTTTGAAATATCTCGGTGATATTTCGTGTAAATTGAACGTGATAAAATGGAATAAAGTTGATGACCTTCCCTATGAGACACCTTCAACGCGGGAGATCGATAGATTTATAAATTCGATGAATATTCTGAGTTCTGCCGTAACTTTTAGAAAAAGCAGGGGTGCTGATATAGATGCAGCCTGCGGACAATTAGCAGCAAAAAATGTTCATTGAAATAAGGAGTGATCATGAAGAATTTTGACATCGGTAAACTTGCTAAAATGATCGATCATACTGAATTAAAATCTAGTTCAGGAGAGAAGAAGATCAAGAACCTGTGCGATGAAGCTAAGCAGTATGGATTTATCTCAGTATGCATAAATCCGGCAAACGTGAAATATGCAAAAGAGCAATTGGAGGGAAGTGAAGTTATAGTTTGCAGTGTTGTTGGTTTTCCCCTGGGAATGAATACGAGCGGGATAAAGGCATTAGAAGCTAAAAAAGCTGTTGAACAAGGTGCATCTGAAATCGATATGGTAATTAATGTCGGCGCACTGCGTGACGGCAAATACGATTATGTTCGAGATGATATAAAACAGGTTGTTCAGGCAAGTGCTCCTGCTCATGTAAAAGTAATTTTAGAAACATGTTATCTTACTGATGAAGAAATTGTAAAAGCTTGTGAGCTTTCGGTTGAAGCAGGTGCACATTTTGTAAAAACATCAACCGGATTTGGAGCCTTTGGTGCTTTTGAACATCATGTTAAACTAATGCGCAAAACTGTAGTACCGGATATTGGAGTAAAAGCGTCGGGAGGCGTTTCCAACTTTAAAGATGCAATGAGAATGGTAAATGCAGGTGCAACAAGATTGGGAACAAGTGCGGGAATCGTAATTCTGGAAGGAGCTAAATTATTTAAATATGCTCCCGATGCGTGGCTTGAACCGGAAATCCCATGTCATATCTGTCCTGCCCGAAGTGCAAATATGGCGAAATTACCTAAAGCATTATATCAATATTATAATAAGATGTGTATGAATTGTGAACACCGTGAAAAATATAATAGATTCTACGAATAGGAGGTCGGAATATGAATGGATGGATGAATAAAATAGTTGAAATAAACCTCAGCACGGGAAAACAGAAGACCTTGATAATAGATGATGATGTAAGAAGAAAATTTATCGGAGGAAGAGGTCTTGCCCTGAAATTATATACCGATATGTGTTCAGTAGATATTGATGCATTTGATGAAGATAATGCACTGATATTATTAACCGGACCATTAACTGGAATAATACAAACAGCAGGACGCTATCAGGTTACTTCCCGTTCTCCACTTACCGGAACAATTATGGATTCAAGTTCCGGCGGATTTTTCGGTGCAAACCTGAAAAAAGCGGGATTCGATGGACTGGTTATAACCGGAAAAGCAGATAAACCTGTTTACCTTAAAATAACAGAAGAAGGTATCGAGATCAAAAGTGCCGAACATATTTGGGGAAAAAATACGCACGAGACTATGAAGATGCTGCATGATACATCATCTTCTAATATTTCTGTAGCTTGTATTGGACCTGCCGGAGAGAATCTGGTTCCATTCGCCTCTATTATGAATGACAAAGATAGAGCTGCCGGTCGCGGCGGGATGGGTGCTGTGATGGGATCTAAGAATTTAAAAGCTATTACTGCTTTTGGGGAAAAAGAGGTTTCGGTCAGTGATCCTGAAGGGTTAAAAAAAATAATCTCAACCATAAATACATTAATAGATAAAAATCCTGTTACCGGAAAATCATTACAACTATTGGGAACTGCCGGATTAGTGAATGTTATCAATGCTTTCGGGATGTTCCCAACCGAAAACTTTAAACGTGGAGTTTTTAATGATGCTGAAGGCATAAGCGGAGAGAAGATAGCCGAAACGATCTGTACCGGCAGAAGTGCCTGCTTCAAATGTCCTATTGCTTGCGGAAGAAAAACCAAAACCGAAAACCGAGAAGGTGAGGGTCCCGAATATGAAACAATATGGGCATTTGGTGCGCAATTAGGCATTAATGATCTGGAAGCCATAACCGAAGCAAATTATACATGTAATGAATTAGGTATAGATACAATAACAACCGGAAGCACGATTGGGTGCGCAATGGAACTTTATGAAAAAGGAGTTTTCCCCGAGAAACTTGAATGGGGAGATTCTTCCAACCTGGTAAAGCTTGTGGAAGATATTGCCTATAAAAGAGGTATTGGGAAAGATCTGGCACTTGGTTCTAAGAAGTTAGCTGAGAAGTATGGAAAACCAGAACTGGCAATGCAAATTAAAGGTATGGAAATTCCTGCTTACGATCCGCGTGGAGCGCAAGGGCAAGCTTTGTCTTATGCTACTTCAAACAGGGGTGGTTGTCATATGCAGGGTTATTTAATTTCACCGGAAGTACTCGGATCACCAGCTTTTATGGATAGATATTCAATTGAAGGAAAAGCTGAGATCGTCGCTTTGTTCCAGGATATTTCTGCTGCTGTCGATACGCTTGTACTCTGCCGATTCCTGCAATTTGCCATTAGTATCGATACCTTTAAGGATATATTGAATATCGTTACCGGATTGGATTACACAGAAAATGAACTACTTAAAGTTGGAACAAGGATCTATAATCTAGAAAGAAAATTAAATTCAGAAGCCGGTTTCTCGCGTAAAGATGATATGCTGCCTTCCAGATTTTTGAAAGAAAAATTAACTGAAGGCGCTTCAAGAAACAGAGTTGTGCAGATCGATGAAATGCTGGATAGATATTACAAACTTCGCGGTTGGGATGAAAATGGAATTCCCAAAGATGAAACGTTGAAGAAACTAGAAATTTAATTTATTATGAATTATTTATTCTTTGTCATGGTGAGCCCTTCGACTCTGCTCAGGACAGGCTTGGACGAACCATATTGATGATAATTTTGCCCTTCGTCCTTCCCCGATAAATCGAGGCTCAGGATGACACAAGCTCATGACAAAAATAATTATAATATTGTTAACAAAAAGGGAAAAAGATGAAAATTATTTTAGCCGGATATAACATAGATAAAAGTTTAATCGATAAACTTCCAAAACAAGATATAGCCACACCGGAAACTATATCTGCTGCTTATGCGCGAATAAGCCGCGACCCTCGAGATGTTCCCGAACTTAGAGCAGAAGCACGAGATCAGGTAAAAAAAGCACGCAGATCGAATAAGGCTATTGTATTTGGAATGAGCCATCATTCTGTAGCGGAACATGCCTATTTTAATTTTGATATTCTTCAAATTTCGCGTTTGGCATTGGAAGAATTAGAAGCACGCCGGATAGGGGCTGCTTACACAGAAAAATCTCAAAGATACATTACATTGCAGGGTGATTTCGTGATTCCAAAAGAATTTAATGAAGAAGATGCGAAGAAATTCCGTAAACTTGTGGAATTCCAGAATGATTTCTATTTACAGAACCTCCAAAAACTAACTGATCATCAATTTACTTCCAATCCTAACTTAGCAGCAAATGCCCGTATAGCAACTGAAAAAGGTACTTCCGATAAAATGAACCGCGACAAAAATACGTTGGAAGGTTGGGCAAAAGAAGATGCGCGATATGCTCTCAGTTTAGCAACTCAGGCACAACTCGGCTTGTCATTCAATGCCCGGACCTTGGAACATGCAATTCGCACAATGCGGCATTCCGAATTAATCGAGTGCCGTGAACTATCCCAAAAATTATATAATGTTACAAAAGATGTTGCTCCATCCCTTATAATTCTAACTGATCCTGATGAATTCAGGAAAGCTTTTAAAACAGATCTCCATGACGATAATTTCAAATTTACAAAATCTAACTTGAGAATATTAGTTAAAGAAATAATGAATAAATATTCAGGAAAATCATTACAGAAACAACCTGAAATTATTGCAGACACTTTTGAGAAATTAATTATAGAAAATGATGTGGATAAGAATATATTAACTGCAATAATTCATAATAATTCAAAGCTTTCCATTGATAAATCTTACCGGATTGCAATTGAGATATTATCAATGAAAGATGAAGGAAAAAAATTCTTTGAAGAAGTACTAAAGTACATCTCTGCCTTCGATCCAATACCTCGTGAATTTGAATTTACCGGTGATCTTAAGTTTGAACTTGTGGTAAGTGCCAGCAATTTCGCTCAGTTAAAACGTCACAGACTAATGACCCTTCTATCTCAGGATTATGATCCAACTTTGGGAATTACCATGCCTGCTTCCATCAAAGCAATTGGAGCTGAAAATGGTTTAAATGATGTGTGCAGTAGAAGTGAAGAATTATATAATGAGTTTTTACCAAAATATGGGAAAGCTGCTGAATACTGCCTTACCAATGCTAATCGACGTAGAGTGTTGATAGCCGCTAATCCGCGAGAACTTTATCATTTTTCACGCCTGCGGGAAGATGCTCATGCCCAATGGGATATAAAAGAAACAGCCGGCAGAATGATGAAACTGGCAAAAAAAGCTGCGCCGCTTTCGTTTATGTATTCTGGTGGAAAAGATACGTTTGAGAAGGTGAAGAAAGAAACAAACTTAACACAGAGACATCAGTCTTCGTCCCGAATAGCGGGACTACGCCCTGACAGGCAGAGACATCAGAGAAGTAAAGAGACAAAGAAAAAGAAATAAAAAACGCCCCGGTAACGGGGCGTTAAAGAATATTCATGCAAAATTAAAGTCACTATTTAGTACCAAATATCCCAAATATTCTGGTTTCCAAGCCCCAGCTTGGAAACCTTCTCATTACGTTGATTATTTGTATCCAAGCTGGGGCTTGGATACAAGAGCATATGACATTACTTCATCAACAGCATTTGGATATTTAACAAGTACGTGGCGGGAATAAATTGCGTTCCCAATATCCCGAAAATTTCGGGAGGAACGAGAAATGATTCACCAATTTACCAACCTTGAAAGTGTCAAGCGAGGAGAAAATTTGAAAGAAACATTTTCAAGGTTTATTCGCCTTGGAGGAGTGAACGAGCTACAAAAATAGCCCCTCAGTTTGCACCGAAGGGCTAAATCGTTCGCAAGATTTACTTCATTAGTAGCATTTTTTTCTGATATTCTTTTGTGTTTGTAATGAGTTTGTAGAAGTAAACACCAGAAGATACTTGTTTACCATTTGCATCTTTTCCATTCCAGACTATTGAATGATTACCTTTTTGAAAATGATTTTTTGTAAGTGACTTAATGTGTTGACCTTTGATGTTATAAATTATAATTTCAATTTCATTTTCTTCAAGAATAGAAAAAGATATTGTAGTAGTCGGATTAAACGGATTTGGATGATTACTTAGAAGAAATTTAGTTGAAACAATTTCATTATCATCAATTCCGTCTCTTGTTCCTCCACCAGTATTAATAATACTAATATCATCGAATGCAAATCCATCCCTATCGAGATATCCGCTAATCGGATAGTTATCGTACTGCTGAAATTTAATGACGAAATGAGATGATAAATTCAAATTGTAGGTTGAAGCTAAATCTGTGATATTTAATTCAATTTCTTGCCATGTTGTTGAGCCTTCACACAATGAATGAACTTTTGTGAAATTTGCACCAGCATCATCTGAGAAATAGACTCCATCGGTTGAGTGAGTTTCATCGTTGAATTCTTTCCACCAGAATGACATTTCCGGTGAATTATATTGAGAAAGGTTAAGATGGAGCATAGCCGAGTTTGTAACAAATTGCATTGCTGTACTGGAATCCATTGTTAAATGACCACGGCCTTCATAAGGTAAAAACTCACTTGTACAGTGAATCCTGCCATAACTATTGCTAGATTCTGTTGTCCAATATTCATCTAAGCTACTATTGAAATCAATGGCATACGGCAAATTATCATAATAAACCGAATAAACAGATATATCATCAAAAGCAAATCCATCATTTGTAATTGAGCAATTATCATATTGTTGAAATTTTATCACAAAGTTACTTGTGTAGTCTAAACTATAATATGTACTTAATGTATCGACATCAAGTGTGATCTCTTGCCAGGTTGACGATCCTTCGGTCAAGGAGTAGACTTTTGTGAAGTTTGTACCACCATCATCTGAAAAGTAAACACCATCAATAGCGTGAGTTTCATCGTTGAATTCTTTCCACCAGAAATTTAGTTCAACTCGATCCTCATCAGTTAAATCTAAATGCAACCAAGCTTCATTTGTTACGTATATACCTGTTGTATCACAATCCATGATCAGATGCTTACATCCACCATGAGGTGAATATTGATCTGTGACTAAAGTTCTACCATAATTATTACTGGAGTGCATTTCCCAATTATAATCAATACCGTTTTCGAAAGTCATTGAATAGGGTAATCCTGTATAATCTTTTAGCTCAGAGTAAGTGTTTCTTGCCTGAATGAAATTGGGCGCATTTGATGTAATTACCGAAGTGGATTCGATCCTGCCGCTATAAGTATATGGTGATGCACCTTTTCCCATGATTGTACCTGAAGAACTTGTAACTACAATTTCTGCATCTACCTCAACACCGGAAGAATTTAAGGATGTAAATGTATATCCAAGTTGAATACTACCATGAGCTAATATCGTTACAAGTTGCTCAGCTTCAGCGGACCAAACATCCATACTGGGATCACCAAAAAGTGTGTAACCAAAATACAATTCTCGCAGGACTCTGGAAGTATCTAACCAATTAGATACTCTATCCCAGCTTTCTCTCGTAAGATAACCAAGCTTACTAAAACCATTATCAAATTGCAGATCAAAGTATTCTTCTACTATTCTATTACTGAAATATGGATAATCTAATGTGGAAGATGTATTGATGGCTATAGGACCACCAAGCTCATTAAAAAAAACTTCCGAGATGCAATTCTCATCATTATATACTGTGTCTGGTATTGAATTAGCCCAGTACGGATATCGTTCACCAGAAATATCATAATTCATAACTATAGTATCTCCTATACCTCTTTGAACTGGAATCGTAGAACTCCACCGCTCAGTCTCTAAGTTACCTGAATGACATGCACCAATCCATGCGACATAGGAGGGTCCTAAACTAGTATATAACTCATCCTCGAGCTGATAATAATTTTCTGCAGGTCTACTATAATAATATTTATATTGATTTATATGTGGTCCCGACAGGATTTTATCCGAATACCAACATCTTCCTTCATCCACTGCAATATTGATTATGGTAATACATTGATTATGATTATCAAAATTATTCTCAAACCATTCGTTATTCCTATCATATTCCGAATCAAAAATAGCATACTGTGATGCACCCGCATGCCACATTCCATAAAGGAAACTGTAATCACGATCATAAAACATATCAAGGATCGGTTGACCACAACCATTAACCTCATCTACCAAATCGTAATTATAAAGGACATCGGTTTCAATATTTGCATCAAGATTATCCATTATCTGATCGATACAATAATTATCTGCCATTGCTCCTGGATATTTTTGGACATTTGTAGCAATAAAAGCCATTCTATCTGTATTCTCAGTACAGTTTGTTCGATAATTCTTATACTTGTTATAGAATTTAAAAATCTCATATGCATTCCTGACCGGTACTCTGCCAACATAAAGATCAGGTTCTAATTCAATTTCCATAATGTCATTATCTGCAGGCCAGGTGGAAAGAACATTACTGTAATAAAAATCTGTAGTTGCAGGATAACTTTCACCGTTTTCAATATATTCAAAGCTCCAAATAGGAACTATATTCTCGTCACCACCGATCAGAACGTAAGTTAATGCCGGAAAATATAATTTTTGGATTGTTAACCAATTACGGATTTGGGAAGCAGTTAAACCTGTAGTAGTAGTTGATACAATTTTGGTTACGATACCTTCTTCATTTTTGAGTTGGGCAAAATTTTCAAAATCGTCCACAAATTCTTCACTTGTTATGATCACCATCTCCGTATCTAAGTTGCGATTTGGAAGCGGTTCTTCACTTACAATCGGTTTTCTTATTTTCATATCTTCTAAAAATTGTTCCACTATTTTCTCATCATTAAAAACTTTCATCAATTCTTTTTTCTCCACTTCTTCATAACTATCATAATTTATTGCCATAATCAGGTTTGCCACTAACATACAAACCAGTAATATCAATATCTTTTTTCCCGATATATCGGGATTAATCATAGATTTAAACATTTTTTACCTCCGTAAATTTGTTTTGTCTTTCTGAGGAATTCTTCATAGAATGATCATATGAAGAATCTTCATTTCATAAATTTTCTTAAGTAAATCATAATTATGTTTTCTCGATAAGAAACTAATCTCAAAGCTTGGAACATATTTGATTTCCTTTTGAAAACCCCTTTTGAATAAGCCAAAGGTTTACCTATCTTAGGCTGGCTTATAAATCTCCCATTATAAAAGGGAGCAAATTGGAATTTGAAATCAAATACATTTTCCATTAACGATTTAAAATTAATTTTCATTTGCCAATAACTCCATAATGATTAAGTTGTAAACAGCGGAAGGTGGGAAGAAGCCAGGGTGCAAGCGGCGGTCAACCAACGTGCCTTTAGCCAAATCCCTTTCCGCTATTTTATCATTAACATTTTTCGTGATTGCACTGTCTCTCCCCCATTTACTAATCTATAGAAATATACACCGCTACTAATAGATTTATCATTAGCATCCTTTCCATTCCAGATTATAGAATTTTCTCCGATTATATCTTCAAGTTGATAGCTTTTCACCTTTTGCCCTTTTACATTGTATATTTCTATTTGGGGATCAATAATGTCATCTGCCAAAGAATAAGATATGGTTGTGGATGGATTGAAGGGATTAGGGTGATTTTGTTTAAGAGAAGACATTATGCTTGGACCAAGACTGATATTTCCAGTTGAGGAGATAAGAAGAATTTCACTATTATTTGATTCATTCCATTCATCCCAATTTTGTTCAGCAAGAAAATCATCACCATTCCCAGAATCCAATATGATTTCAATTGTTACTTCTTCATTCAACCAGGTAAAAGTAACATTATCTTCTCTATCCATTGTACTAACAAATACATCTCCATCAAGTATCCCATTATATTGATGAGTTGCCAATTCAACATCATTTTTTTTTATGCTTACCTGGAAATTATCAAGAATCATTATATTGCTATCATTTGTAAAAGAGTAAAATATATATACGGTTTCACCGTATTCAAAATCGGAGTATTGATGAGGGTACAGTTCGTTCGGATTATCTGTTACTATGATAGATGCCCCAATTTGCATATATTCATTCCAACATAGATCTGGTTCTTCAATAAAAGTATAAAACATATCAAAAAACTCAGCTCTTTGGTAATAAGTTGGATACCAACCATTATATTGACTATCATGACGATCGGAGCTATGCGTACTAAAATTAGGACCGTCAGCAGTACAAATTACTGCATGTTCGTCTGGATCTGATTCCGATCCCAGAATCATAACATCACCTGGTGAAAAGTTATAAGGAACGGTCTGGGCTGTACGCCATTTATATTGATCAATTTCATAACCCCAGCGAACCTCAGTTTCATCTGAATCAAATTCAAAATACACAGCATTTCCACTAAATGGTTCTTCATCCCACCAATTAGATGGGAAATTCTCACCTGAATAATAATAAGTGGTCTCATCATCTGTGGCATATAAGAAATCATAACCTGCTTCAATTTCCAAATCGGTGAAATGTAAACAAATTTCATCAGCTTCTGGTGGTGCATAAAGATCAAACCAATACTCTTCGTTATTATAATATGGATGATTTGTTGATTGGAATGTTGGAGATATAGTTTCCCAATTCCACCAAGAGGCAGTATATCCTTGAGACCATCCTTGATTTATAAAATAACTTCTCATATTATCAGATAATATAAAGAAATTCATATAAGCTGAACTCGAACCAGTTAATTGATCCTCTGATATTGGCACTCCTCCGGCTTCCAGGCATTGTGAAACAAAATGAGTGCAGTCGTTGCCATCTATGTAACCTGCATTTGTTGGATTTCCAGTAGGATCTTCGTGATTATAAATAAATTTTGAAATATTATCCCATTGTATTCCTTCATTGGCACCAATGGATCTCCCCGCATATTTTTCGGCATATCTATCCATTTGGTCAACATTCAACCATGCCTGACAGGTTAATGCATAACATACAATTAGACAGGAAATTAATACTTTAATAAGCTTCATTATTCACCTCCTATTTTTCTAAATAAGGGTTCATCGAGTTTATACTTCTCATGATCTACTTTTTGATTATAAGGATAAAATCTTGCTCGTTCATAAAAATAAATTCTTTCTTCTCTGCTTATCCTGTCTTCTTTAATTTCACTATTCTCAAGATCATACACTATTGGTTCTCCAGTTATTATGAAAGGATTAGCTAATTCCTCAAGGTATATTGACATTTTCTGCCATTGTAAATCTGGTTTGTATTGTGCAGGATATCGACTGACATTTAGCATTTTGTATGCAGTTAATTCATAAAAAGCATCAAGATATTCTCTACGTGAATAGGACGGATCATTTATGATGTTCCACAATTCACTTATCCTTTTTTCTATTTCATTTGGTGGAATTAACCCTACAAATTGTATATTAACGTAATCTTGAATACCTTTACACTTGGATTTCATTAATAAACCGATTAATTCTAGGATATCATCATATTCTTGATCATTATCATATCTTCGGACTTGGATTCCTCCAACCCAATTAAAAATCATACTCTCTATTGGTGAATAAAATGCTACATCCGTTGTTTCAATATCCTGTGCTTGGATTATTTGATTTTTTAGGAATTCATAACTTCTTAGATTTTTCCCGAATGACAGATTAATAGCATGCAGATGAATCTGAAAACGGAGATTTTGATTGGTATCATTAAGCTTGTTTTGCAAATAATACTTTGCTCCTTCATGTCCATTCCATGCATAGAGTTTTATGGAATCCAGATATTTATTTGCTAATTTTATGCAAGGTTCATTTTCAACGATATAAATTAGAAAATTATACAAGTTCTCATCATATTTGGCAGGATAGGCGTAACCTGTCAGCGCAAATGCCTCGATCAATCTTGATCGGAAACCAGCTTTACCGGCATCAGTAAAATCATACTCGTTTCTGTTTCGATGACTTTCATATTGCATTTCTTCGAATTCTTCTTTCGTAGGATTCAATAGTTTTATGTAATTAAATTTGATCTCCTCTCCCCTTTTCCACCACCTAGTTAAACCACTATTTGCTTTATCTAAATACCCAAGCATAATCTGATCGACGTTTTTTCCTTGTTTTTGTTTAGCCTTGTTGTATTCGAAATATGTTTCAAATTTCGAATAGTTTTTTTCATCATTTTCTATTGAAAATAATGGGATATTGCATACTAAAACAATAAGCACACTTATTATAATCCATTTTGTTTTCATGTTTTCTCCTAATTATTTGTTTAAGTTAACAGTTTCCAGCCAATAAATAGATCGGCTTTGTTTAATTATCGAAATTATTTTTCTAATCCCCTTAATAAGCCAAAGGCTTACAAGTCCCCTTTGTGAAGGGGGACATGACAATAAACTTCTAACTCATAACTTCTAATTCCTCACTGTTAAGATTCATGCATGATTACCTCCTAATAAATAATTTTGCATATCAATACATTAAACATTAAACATTAAACATTCATTCATTTTGTCACTATTAATTTAAATTGCATATAGTAAATGCCGAACTGATTGCTTCAGTCCTACAATAATTTACACTTCATTCACAATTCGTTAAGATTCCTCTTTGTATAAGACTGACAAGTGCACAAGAAAATCTTCTGTTGATAAATTAAATATCAACAGTTTATTTTATGAAAAGGTTATAGCCAATATAAATTTGGGCATTTGTGAAAGTCCAATTTTCATCATAATCAGGGGTGGCGAATATATCAAATGATGTACCAACTTCAAATTTACCAAGCTTAATACCAATTTTAATTGGTGTTCGAAAGTAAAAATTCGAATCAGAGTTCCCGAATACTTCAAAATTCATACCAGGATTTATCGAACCCTCAGCATAGAAATAGTTAAATAGACTCAATGTTTGTTCTAAAATGGATAATTCGAACATATTGAAACAATAACCATTTGAATTATCTTCTGTTACTTCAAAAATTGTATCTTCCGGATATTTGAGTGGATTTAAACTATTATAAAACCCAAATTTGCCAATTTTACCAATCTTCTTTTTTATTGAAACTTCAAAATTGGTATAACTTGAAAAATAGAAATTATATCCAACTCCTATGGATTTGTACCAATTCCCATCATTCCAAAAAACTGTAATTCCATTAGGAACAGGAATTATAATATCAGTACTGCAATATTTTAATTCTACCTTATAATTTGTTGAAGCAAAAGAATTTCCTGTTAATACAATTAGAAGGATAGATAAAAGCATGATTTTTTTTAACATAATTAAATCTCCTTATGATTTATTAGTTTTTATGATTCACATTACCTGTCTATCATAAATATATTTCTCATTCATTCATTCAGTTGGTGGCACATATTCAAATTCATAATCACATCTGATATAAGAGCCACACCAATAATAGCTTCCTCTATTATAACTTTCTACCGTCAATCCATAACCACCCTCTTCAAAACCAACATTGTAAAGGAACCCATTTTCTATTATTTCTTCATTGTTTGAAGTCCAATCCCACTCAAAAACCTCTATAGCACAATAATTATGATAACCATTCATTTGTTCATGGCAGTTACTAGTAATTAATTTATTTGTAGTTTTTTCGCGAGATATGCTACAATAACTTTTGCGTCTAAATCGTTTATAATTATGAGAAGATGAACCTAATCTTCTTACAACCATTTCAGCTTTTCCACCTAACCAAGATTCTAAACTTTTTGGTCTTCTTACACATATTTTTGTTAAGTATATTCTCCCAGTTGTACTACGATTATTATTTAAAGTATTAAATTTGTTCAAATCATAATTATCCATAGATAATTCTTCGAATAGAAGTAACTCATTAATACCAACTACTGCTAAAGGATATTCTGGTTCATAATCACTGTCAGATATATCCATAATTATATTGTTACCTTCATTATCATATACATTAATATTTTGGATATCCATATCGTCAACTAGTTTGCCATTCTCAAATATAGGTATATAAGTTACTTGTATTGGAATATTAGGATCGTATTCTTTAAAACAATGCATATACAACTGTAAATAACAGATTTCATCTAATGCTCTTATGAATTCCTCAGGTGATTCACCATCAGGAGGTAAATTTTCAACTTCTACTTCAACTAATTCTCTAATAGATAAACTATCAACTTGATAATATGAAATTGTTGACCATAATACAAAGGCTTCACCATTTACATCTCCATCGGCATCTACTATTTCTAAATTTGTATTCATCTCATTGTAGAGAATAGTAGCAAAGTTCTCATTTTCAAACAAGTATGGTAAAACTGATGCAAATTTTTTCATAGTTTTTTCAGTTTTAACTAAATCAATACTGAATCTTCCAAAACTATACAGAAACTCATTCTCCTCATCAACAATTTCAGTAATTGTTTTACTTGAGCAACTTATTAATAATATGCCCCCACTAATAATTGTCCCCATAACGATTAATGTGAATATTTTTCTCATTTTTGTCTCCTCTTTTTTTTTATTTCAATGGAATAATATACAATACTCCATCAATTCTTATTGCTTGATATTCTATACTTTCACAAATGATTATGATTTTTTCATATTCGATTCCCAAAAGTTCTTTGTAAGTTATTATAGGATATGAGGAATCATTTATAGAATTTAATTGACTAATAAGGAATGTTGATAAACTTAACAAAATTAAACATGAGAATTTTCTTATCATGTCCTAGCCCCTCTATTATAAAGACAAAAAAAGATAATATTTGGGACGAAATGATGGCTAACTTATATAAGACTAAGTAATTGGAGATAGTATGAAAAAAAATGATCGTATTTATACAGATATAATTAATTCAGCCTTTCATTATTCTAAAATGATTTTAAAGAATGATGATGAAGCCAGAGATATATCTCAAGCTGTAGCTATAGAATATTTTATGAATATTAACAAATGTAATATCAATAATTTGAATGGTTGGATATTTATAATAACTAGAAATAAATGTTACAACTATATCAAGAAAAATAAAAGAAATATTATTTCCGGTTCAATTGAATTTAATGAAAAGACATATGTTGAGCCTAATTTTGAAGAGAACAATTGCAACAATGATGATATGACCGAGATGATCAAAGCACTTCCATCAGATGTATTAAAGGTAAAAGAAAAGATGATGTTAATAAAATATTATAACAATAACTGTGAATATAAAAAATTATGTGCAAGATATTCAATTAAAATCGATTCAATGAGAAAGAAAATATATCGATTAAAAAATGAAGTAATTGCATATAATAAAAGAAAGAATGGATACAATAATACAATAAAAATTGTTGGACCACGTTTAAGAGAAAATATTATGAATTTTGTACGAAAATTTAATAATTGTTGCAGAAATGATGATTTTTCAAATATGCAGCAATACTTAATTGAATGTATAATGCCTTCTAAAATTCCAAGTATTTGTATAAAAAAAATTATTCATATTAACATTGAATATATAGAAGTTAAAAAGTATGATCTTTGTATAATCTACTATGATAATTTCGGGAAAGTAAATAGCTTTTCAACCATTTTCAAAATTTCAAAATCCAATATTATTCATATACTTGAATTTCCAAAGCTAAGTAAAAAAATATTTAAAGCGAATGTTAAAGCTTTACCTAAAGAAGTATTGGGAAAAATCCTTCCGGATAAAAAAGGAAAATATCATTATACTTTTGATGAAATTATTGGAATGATAAAAGAACATACAGAATTAACAACAGTAACGAATAGTTACTGAAATCTATAAAGAATTTGGCTTCAAAATAAAAAAGCGGGGAAATTGTTTCCCCGCATAAAAACCTATATGAAATTTACTTCATCAACAACATTTTCTTTGAAACTTCAGAAGAAACTGTCTTCATTTTAACAAAGTACATTCCGCTGGAAGTAGAATTGTCATTGTTGTCTTTTCCATTCCAGACAAAGTTTGTATTTTGCACAATTTCGTTATTCACAATTGTTTTAACAAGCTGTCCCTTTATGTTGAATATCTTAACCGATACAGGTTGCTGAATATCATTCTCATTAATAGAAAGAGCAATATTAGCTGTCGGATTGAATGGATTTGGATAAACAGAGATAGAGTTAACAGCAATCACATTAACTGTGTTATCATCAGAATCTGTTGGTCCCATTCCATTAGGACCGCCATAAGCACCCATATCATTTCTTGTTCCATCGATGTCGTTGTATATAGCATCAGGATTACCGGTATCTATACAAGGTGAACCTTCTTGCAGCCACCACGATGCAGTAAGTCCGTTATATCCTGTTCCATCTCCGGCAGTCGGTGCAACAAAGAGCGGGTCTGCATCGATATTACCCTCACCTGCAAATCCACCTGTTACGCAACTATATGTAATTATCGGTGTACTTTGTATGAAATGGATCTCACCATTATCAATAATGATAGAGTTAGTTATTATTGGAACTGAATTTAAAAGGAACATCAGATATGATGTTGAATTAGTTGATAAATTATTCGCTATAGTATTGTTAGTTAAAATTGCATTAGAATCATTTTTGAAACTGAATGCTCCCCACTGTCCTGTGTTATTTACAATAGCATTGTTTACTATCTCTATAGTAGATGCAGTACATCTTATACCACCTGCACAGCCTGAACTTGTATTATTGGAAATAATGTTTTGTGAAATCAGAACATTATCAGATCCTACGATCTCAAATGCTGCGGCAAGTGAAGAACTATTATTATCAAATATCTTACATCCGATAATATCAACTTTGGAATTACCTTCTACTTTAATTGCAGAAAGATTGGCGTTGGATATCTCGCAGTTAGCAAGAAGATTATCTTCTTGAGTATTAAAGAATCTTATACCATTCCATGAAGTTTCTGAATCGAAAATAATAGGTTCACTTCTTGTAGATGATGCATCTGCAATTAGAAGTCCGTTAACTGTGAATTGTACATCTGCAGCAAATTGTAATTCAACACCTTCGTTGATTATTAGTGCATCACCTTCAGCAATAACAATATCACCGGAAATTATATAAGGGCTAAAATCTGATACCCAAGTACCGGAAAGATTTCCGCTGACTGAAGAGCCATCAGTAACCGTGATGTAATCCTCAATAGTAATTTCAGCGAATTCTCCATCAACCTCAATTTTAAGAGTTACATCAAATACTCCAGGCTCTGTATAGACATGGAAAGGATTTTCCTGAGTACTGTCAAAAATCCCATCACCATCAAAATCCCATTCCCAGGCATCAATTACTCCTGTTGGTGAACTTGACATACTTGTAAACTGTACACCGAGATTTAAAGGACCAATTTGTACATTAGATGCTATACCAGCACTAAGCCCGAAATTTGCAATAGCATTATCAAGCGGACCTGAAATTCCACTAACGTTATTGTTACCATAATAAAGTTCATTTTCTGGTCCTACCACTGCAAAAAATGGGACATATCCATTTCCCCAATCCCAATATATCGCTCCAAGACCTGACCAATTTGGATGTGTATGTGTTGCTCCCCAATCAGTTTCCGATAAGAAATACGCCTGTCCACCTATTTCATATTGTTCCCATAAAGATTGATAAGTCGGCGCCGCCGATATACAGCCACCTCAACCAGAACTTCCCCAAAAGAAAACAACTGCTTTTCCAGAAGCAGTTAATTCATAAATTGAATGATTCTCACCATTACTATCAATCCAACTGACATCATTTACAATGTCTCCAACCTGATATTGTGCGAACACACTAACAGAAAGGATTACTAAAAAAAACACTACTAATATCTTTTTCATTTTTCTCTCCTTTTAAGAGTCGGCTTTCGGGTATCCGAAAAACGATCTCCATTTTTTATTTAATTAATATCTGTCCCATGAAGTGCGTAAGCCTATTTCATCAGGATCATTTTTTTTATTTCCGAAAATTTTGAGTTATTCAATTTATAGAAATAGACACCTGAAGAAACCGGTTGATTGCTTTCATCGGTACCGTTCCAGATTATGGAGTAGCCGACTCCGTCGGCAAAAAGCGGCGAGGGACTCGCCGACTCCAAAATATCCAAAGTTTTTACTTTCTGCCCTTTAAGATTATAAATTTCGAGATTCACAAAATCGGAATTTTGTGGTACAGAGAAAGAAATCGTTGTTCCAGGACTGCGACCGGCTCCTGACGGCTTAAATGGATTCGGATAGTTTTGCATGAGTTTATTAGCGTAAACAATCTCATCATCCGCGCTTACATTATCAGCAGTATTAAATGTGAAATCTAAACTGATAGGTTCAATAAGATCACCTTCATCCAGAATTATACTAAATGGAAATCCACCGGTACTGGTAACTGTCACAAGGATATGGATCTCTTCAAATTCTCCTGGTGCAAGTGGTAACGGAACCGCCCAATTTGCCATGAAACACGCACCGGATGAATTACATATACTCAAATTCCAGTCGTTGGGTACGTTCTCATCGGAATAAAACAGAGTATAGGTTTCAGTAGTAGAACCAATGTTTGTAATTGTGATCCATTCCGATTCATAAACATAAGAACCATTTGTAGCAAATGAATCTCCAATGATATCCATGTCGAATGGGATATCAACTTCCAATTCTGCAAAGACAAGGCTTATACTCATTACTAAAAATGTGAATAGGATTATTTTTTTCATTATTTTTATCTCCTTTTTTCAACGGTTTTCCATTCCCAACTGGAAAGTTAGGAATGAGAACGAAAGAAAACCCTGCGATCGCTTCTCTCAATTTATCATCTATTTAGCAATTATTCAACTCCTTCCTAAGCTTCTGCTTGGGAAGGAAATAAAACATGAAGCTTTTGCTTCATAACGAAATAGAAATTTCGTTTAATATTCTATTCCCAACTGGAAAGTTAGGAATGAGAACGAAAGTTGTCTTTCTGAGGAATCTTATAGCTTTACCCTCGAAGAATCTAATGAAATTCTTTTTGCTTTTCTCCCTTTCCTTTCGATTGAGATTCTTCCTGAGAACTACGTGCATGATACGTCAGAATGACAATTTATTTTCCTTTCCACTTCTATATTCCAAACCATTCGCAAGGTTCATTAACCATTGCGGAGGTCGAATTTTCAAAACGATGTTACAATATCGAGGCGAACTCCATCAAATTCTGCCTGATTTTTACAAACACCATTACGACAAACTAAACCGCCCTTTTCTTTTCCAATAAAAATTCGAACATCGGTATTCCATAAAATAGAAGCTGCAAATTCACCACCAATCCAGAATTCTCCATCGTTGCCTTCATTTGATTCGCCGAGTTGATTTTCTACAGTTATGGAAGCTGAATAATTTCCAATAGAAACATCGGTTTGCAATCTTGGTTCGAAGTGAGAAATATTCTCAGCACCGTTATCTTCTTCTTTATATTGATATTCTACTTTTATCATAACTGGAATATTTTTCAACATAAAATCAAGGCTCACGGCAGGTGTAAGTTCCTGATACCAGTTGTTTCCACTTTCGGTATTGATCTGCTCGAGAGCACCGTATTCTGATTTTATAGAAAGATTATCAAAATCGTGTTTGAATTCACAATAAAGGTCAGATTGACGAACCTTGAAATTACTGTTCCAGCCTTCTGCATAATTTAATACAAATTCATTTTCATAGTTTGGAAGGAAGCGGATCTCGCCCATAAGTCCTTCTTCATCTTTGCCCGGATCCCATCCGTGTTCAAGCTGCTGTCCGCTATGATTTGCCATAGGCAGATCGGTAATTTTCGTATCAAAATTCTCATATTTTTTATAAACGGTTAGAAGTGTAAATTTACCAAGATAAGCAGTAGCGTTGGAATATATCCCTGTTCCACTCACATTATTTTCATCATTGCTTTTTGCGTACTCGGCATTGAGATCAAGCATATCATTGAAATAGTTCACTCTTCCTGTAAAAATATCACATTGATTATCTTCAAATTGCTGCTGCATTATATAACCACCACCAATTCTGAGATTATCTTTCAGGTTAAGATCAGCATCGACAGCAGCGATTTTGTCATTCTCATTTTCATCATCTACGTTTTTCATCAGTCCGTAAAAAATTTGAGCCTGCACTTTATCGAAGAAAGCTTGTGCATATCCGCCGGTGAGCCGAGAATCATCCTCAAAATCGGTATCAAAATAATTATGCATTACCATTCCGCTGCCGATAACAGCATCGTAAGTTCCTGCTTTAAGGAAGAAATGATCAGATTCAAATTGCAGGAAATATTCATCGAAATAATTCTCATCTTCTTCAATACCTGTTTGCTCTGCGCTAAGGAAACGATCATATTTTGGTTTGTAATAATTGTATTTTACACCGGCAGACAGGTTATTATAAAATATTTGAAGTTGGAGTTTATCGGAGAAATAGTTTTGATATTCTTCACCAATATCACGTGTAATAGTTTGGAATTCATTTAATATTGAGTAAGATATTTCTGCAAAAGCTGATGCAATAACCAGAAGAAAGAAAGCTGTTAATAATAATTTTTTCATATCTATCCTTACTCTTCGCTTTCTTCATTTTCTTCAGAAAATGTTTCCAACCATTTTATTATTATTTCTTTATAATGTTCTTCATCACCGCGTTTGTAACCGGTGTGATCATAAAGTATCTCGCCGTCCGGTGCGATTATTAAAGTGCGTGGGATATTCACGATATTGAATTGCTTTTGCACAACTTTTTTAGAATCAAAGAGAGTATGGAATTCATATTTATGTGATTTCACTTCAGCTATTGCTTTCCGTTTGGTTCTTGGTTTATCGGTGCAGATGGTTACAACATTCACATTTTCATATTCTTTATGTAATTCATCAAGTTTTGGCAATGCCTTTTTACATGGAACACACCAGCTTGCCCAAAAATCTAAAATTACAAGTCCTTCCTGCTGAAAATCAGAAAGCTTAACCATCTTGCCTTTCATATTTTCCAATTGGAAATCTTGTACTTTTTCTGCTGCAAAAAGTGATGCAGCAAACAGCACAATTAGTATTAAAGAAAAAAATCTGTTCATTATTAATTCCTTATTATCTTATAATATTTATTTCAATTACATTATATATTGTACAAGTATCGCCATTATAATGATCTTCTAAAGTTTGTATCCAGAGAACGAGAATCAAGTCATCAGGAAGCTGCTGATAACCCGATGCAAGTTGATCAAGACCGGAAATAGTGAACGTAACAAGTTCTTGCCGATTTAATGAAGATATATCAACGGTTTCACGCTTGAGTTCAATATTATGAAGATTTTCTCCGCTGTGATTTTGATGTTCCGTACTTAATTCTTCCATTAACACAGCCACAAGTTTTAAGTTATTTGTAGAAATTGATCCATCCAGTTCGATCTGCACGGAACCATTTAAAGTAGTACCGTTAATATCGGCTTGTGCATCTAAAAACTTAGCCGTTAACGGCTGTTCCATTAGTGGAACTATAACATCTTCAATATCCTGCTGGATAGTTACGGAAGAACCTGTGATAATTTCAGCATTACCATTTATTACAGTATAAGGCAGGTAACCATGATTTTCATAATATATAAGCAAAGGTGTGTTCCCGGGGTCTAAAATATCATTAATATGATATTCTACATAAGAGAATCTACTGCCGTATTCTTCTTTAAGATTGTGAAGAGCTTCTTCAACGATCGGGCAGTTTACACAGGACATTGCTGTAAACATTTCGACCACTACATTACGCATATTAGCCTGATTTCCATAAAACATATAGGAATTATCAGTTTCGATTAAAACATCAGATATGATAGTATCCATAAATGTTGTTTCTGAATCCGGGCTTGTAACCAGCAATCGCCAATCTATTGCAAAAGCATTTGTATCAATTATTACAGCTTCAAATGTTAAAGGCATATTTACATAAGAAAAAGCTTTATAAAAGTTTTCAACATCAGATTTAATTAAGCCGTTGTTACTGTAATTATCGTGAAAGAATTCCATTATGTTAGTAACATCTTCTTTTGGCAGAATGGTTTCAATGGAATCTGCAAAAGTATTGAAAAAAGCTATTATGAAATTTTCGTTATCGACAGTTGGCTCGAGATTATGCTCAAACCGATCACAGGCAACGAATATCAATAAAATCATTGTAAACAGAAAAAGTTTTTTCATCTATTCTTCATCTAATCTCTTTAACATTTTATAAACCATATCTTTGGTGATCAATTCAGGAAGTGTGACAGCTTCTTCCTTTTCCGGCATATAGAAAACATACAGTGGAACACCTGCCCTGTCAAATTTTCTTAACCATTCACCAATTATGTCGTCTTTTTTTGTATTATCACCGCGAAGCATTTCTACATCATGCTCTTTAAATGCTGCTTCAATATCTTTAGTAAATAAGACGACTGTCTCATTTGTTTTGCATGTAAGACACCACTCAGCACCGAAATCAATAAAAACAGGTTTACCTTCATCTCGATATTGCTGCACAAGTTCAGGAGAAAATTTTTGCCAATCACGTGGGTAATTTGCACTTTCATCAGTTTGTGCAGAAGTATTATAATCAAGTGTCATAAAACCTGCACCGATGGCAATTATCAAAGCTGCGATTGTTGCTATCCATTGCTTTCTTTTGGAAAATTCAGGTCTGGCAAAGCGACCGTATATCCAAACTGCAAATGCCAGAATAATAAGATATAACAAAACATTAATTAAATTTATACCACCGATAAGAAAGTAAAGAGAACGCAGCAGATAAAGTGCTGTAAGGAAAAGCAGGAATCCCATCGCTTCCTTAAAAATATTCATCCATTCACCTGGTTTAGGAATAGCTTTTATTGCTTTTGGCCAGAAACCGAGAAGTATAAATGGGAAGGCAAGTCCAATTCCAATAAGAATGAATATACCGAAGATCATAACCGGAGGTTGAGAGAAAGCAAAACCAAGAGCTGCTCCAAGAAGCGGTGCTGTACACGGTGTTGCCAGAAGTACAGCAAAAATTCCACTGAGAAATGATCCGGTCAAACCACTTTTGGATGATGCTTTTGTTGCTGCGGTCATTCCCGGAGCCCGGATAATAAATACATCGAACATCGATAATGAGAAAACAAATATTATAATTAATAATGCTGTTACAAATCCGGCATTTTGAAATTGGAATCCCCAACCTACCATTTCACCGGATGTTTTAAGAATAACTATTACCAAAGCAAGAATTAAAAATGAAACTATAATACCAGCAGTATATGCCATCGAACTTTTAAAAATTTGTTTCTTATCCTGTTGGCTTTGCTTAACCAAACTCATTGCTTTTATAGATAACACCGGCAGAACGCAAGGCATAATATTCAAAATTAATCCGCCCAGAAATGCCATTAATAAATATTTCAAAATTTGCATTGAAGTGGTTTTTTCTGCATTTTCATCTTTTGCTTCAATTCCAAATTGAAGATTGAATTCCAATTCTTCCGGCATAAAACACGTTCCACCTTCATCACAGAACTGATATCCGGCATAAACATTAATAACAGGATTTCCTTTAAAATTTTCTGAAACTGTAAACTGTTTAGTCAATGTAACGGTTCCGTGATATTCAATATTGCCATCTTCTGTTTTCTTACCTTCGGGATATTCAGTTGGCTCAAATGTGATTCCTTCAATATCATCCACCTCGATGAAAAACATATCTTCCTGCAAAGTCTGATGCATTCCTGCCGGAATTACATATATTACTTTTATTTGGCTGCCTTCGATTTTTGCCGACATTACCTGCTGCGGGTCTGGTGCTTGTGCGAAAAGTGAAGTAACTAATAACATTACGGCAAAAGTGATCCACAAAGTTTTCCTCATTCATCCTCCAAATATAATATTATTTGACACTATCAAATAAAGCAATTTACATTCCTAAAGAATTCATATTTTTATCAAGTTTTTATTTTAAAATATTCACAATAGGGTCATTAATATTAACATCACATCTGCATTCAACCTTGAAATGGTTAACCTTAAAGAGTTCATGAAAGAAACCTTTTCAAGGTTTATATTCTGGTTTCCATTACCCCAGCTTGGAAACGTTGTCATCACGTTGATTATTTGTATCCAGGTCAGTCTACGTAAACGATGCCCCGACAGTCTGTGAACAGTGAAATAAATAAAAAAGATTTCACGTCCTAAAGGCTTGGATACAAGAGCAGATGTCACTATCTCATCAGGAATTATAAGCCGTAGGCTTATTTGTCCCATGAAATGCGTGAGCCTATTTCATCAGGAATGAAAAGTTGCCTGACCACTCAAAAGTGGTCAGGCGAAATTCCCTTATTTCATCAGGACTTGTCCTCCGAAGCTTTCTTGAACATCAAAGCTTTAGCGTAGAAGTTAGCGAAGGAGGATCATTTTCTTAGTTTGCTCAAAATTTCCGGATTTGAGTTTATAGAAATAAACACCGGAAGAAACAGGTTTACCACCATCATCAGTTCCGTTCCAGATTATGGAGTAGCCGACTCCGTCGGCAAAAAACGGCGAGGGACCCGCCGACTCCAAAATATCCAAAGTTTTTACCTTCTGTCCTTTCAAATTATAGATTTCAATTTGTGATAATTCATGGGAATTCGTGGTTTCAAAACTAATCGTTGTTGAAGGATTGAATGGATTTGGATAATTGCCTATAAGTTTGGTTTCTGCAACAATAATATCTTCGGAATTAACAACTGGCTCTAATGTAAAATCTATACCGGATGTAGTATTTCCGGAAGTTACTACAACACCGGATACAGTTTCGGGTTCATAACCATCAAGTGAAGCTGTTACTTCATAGGTTCCCTGTGCGATTGTGATAACATAATCACCGCTATAATCAGGATTAACCGTAACACTACCGGCTGTTACTTCAACGTCTGTGGCAAAACCACTTCCACCGTTTAATGTAACATTTCCCTCGATGAATCCATTTTCTATTACTCCAAGCAAGCCTTCAAAGGTAATATTCTGTGCGTAAATATCCTTTGCTCCATTCCTGTCATCTTCCCAAGCTGCAATGAGCTGGTTATTACCAAATTGACTGCATTCGTTATGAACTTTTTCAGATGCCACAGAGCACAAAGTTACAGAATTCCCTGTCCACACAAAGTTGCCATCCGAATCAAGACGCATAGCTTTAATGTAGGAATCCATACCATTAATTCCTTCTTCATAAAGAATTATCACATCGTCATTAGCCTGTCTCACTGCAAAAGGAAGAACATATAGCGAGGATACATCGATGATCGTTTTACCGTTATCAGTCCATAATCTGTTACCGATCTCATCAAGTTTTTGACCGGAAATCCCATGATTATTCTGATCGCTATCGGTTTCAAACCAATATGCATAAAGTTCATTTGTTGTAGGGTTAAATGCGATGTCAGGGTAGAATTTTTCACGATAACTTTCTGTTGAAAGTTCCACACCATTTACGGTGAATTCCACACTTCCATCAGAGTTTACATGCTGAATAAAACTGCTGGCATCCATATTGCTGTCTCTGTCATCATGCCAGGCAATGAAACAGCCGTTATTGTTATCATTAACTATGGAAAAAACTTGTGTCCATGCAGATATTCCACCAGTATTAGACACAACCGTATCGCTTGCCCAAACTGCGTTCCCATCAGTATCAAATCTTTGCATCAGTATGTAACGGGTAGGTGAATATGGAGGACCGGAATCCTCGAAGAACTTTAGCAATATCTCATCGTTATCTACTGCCAAAGGCTGCGGCCACGAATAGGTATTTGCACAACTTAGAGTAATGCCGTTCGCTCCCCATAACAAAGTTCCGTCAGGAGTAATTTTCTGCATGATAATAACATATTCCGATTGCCATGTAATAACAGTGTTTCCACTCGATGTTACACAAACTTTTGGAGATACATCAAAAGAAGTACTGTTAGAAAGTTCCACCCCGTCATCTCCCCAAATGAAAGTTCCGTCCGGCGCAATTCGATAGGCATAAACGTTGTTATATCCGGCATTCCTGATATCCTGAAATGTTAAAATCGCATGATTATCCGCATCAACTGTCATATCCCAATCTGTAAGCCAGGTCATTGCAGGATGATCACTTATAAGGATGCCGTTATGATCCCACAATTCATTTCCCTGTGAATCTAACCTTTGCAAGCGAACATCATAATTACCCGAATCATTAGAAAACCAGCCAATATATGTATCACCAACTGGACCGGTAACCACTTTTACAACAGCCTGTTCACCACTTAGATCACAAATAGCATTGTTCACGGCAGGATCATTGCTCCACTGTGCAAATAATGCACTAACAGCAAGAGCCATCATTAAAACAAAAAATAGTAGCTTTTTCATTTGTTACTCTCCTTTTTTATTTTTTTGAACGTATTCTTCAATTGTTAATGCTTGCTTCCAATATATCTCAAAAATTCCGGACATTGCTTTAGAAAAATCGGAATGTTCAAAGATCATTGTAGTGAAACTGAGTGATATATCTGCTTCGTTCCTGAGAGCTAACATTAAAGTTTGATTATCAAAAATAAACATCTTAAATGGCAAATATGTGGAAATTCTTACTTGCTCTCCTATTTTCTCGAAATATTTCATTTTTTTTATGAAAGAAGAAATGTTCTCCGGTTCGATTTCATATAACGAAAGGAAAGTAACACCACTGTTAATGCTTTCTTGCTCCGGTTTTCTTATCTCGTTTGAGATTTGTGAGATATTGGAACTGCCAATGTTCATAGCATAAGGTGGTTTATTGAAAGCCAGCACTATCTCTTTTGTTTCACTTTCCAGTGTTTCTACACGAGAAATAATACTGTTTCGAGAACTTAGAACCTGAAGAAAATCGAGTGGATTTTTTTTATTTGTATTATTATCGTATAATTCCTGCAAACTGCTGTTTAAATTCTTAATAACATCTTTTTTCTCATTCAATTCTTTTTCCAGGCTGGAAAGAACTTTTTCCGGTTCTACAGCAAAATATCTTTTTACGCTTCCCCTGGTTTCTATACACATTCCGCGTTGAATTAACTTAGGTAGAATATCATAAGTTTGTGTACGATTAATTCCAGCCAATCGCGATATCTCAGTTGCTGTTAGAGAGTTTTTTTTAAGAAGGTTAATATATACTTTTGCTTCCGGATTTGATAGACCCAGTCTGGTAAGGTCTGTAATCATTTTATCCATCGCATCTCCTGTTGTAAGAAAAGTAACGACAATATTATCGTCACTCAAGAGACGACAAAATATTTGGATGTTTTTATGTCAAATCTTTTTTTATTTTGTCTTAAGAAAATAAGTTACTTTTTGTAAAAAATTGTTCCTAATTTATATCCATCGGCAGCACTGCTCATAATGCCGCCTGCATAACCGGAACCTTCACCGATCGGGTAGAGGTTACCGATCCCATTTGCCTGGAAAGTATCACGTTCTCGGGGTAGGCGGACAGGTGATGAAGTTCTGGTTTCAGGTGCCAAAAGTAAGCCATTATCAATAAATCCGGGAATTCTTTTATTGAATTT
>JAUVLU010000060.1 GCA_030600585.1 Candidatus Cloacimonadota bacterium
AAGCCAGTAATACTGTCTTCCCAATTGGTCTCTTCTAACCTTTTTTGCGCCAAACCACAATCCGCCATAGAACAAATAGTCAATAGAAGAACCTCCGGGATATTCAAGTGACGGCCAACATTCTCCTCCTGATCCAAAGTAACCGTAATTACTAATTCGCAACCAGATATTACCAAGATTGTGCACTTGTGAAGTATCAAATTTCTTATCCGCAGCAGATTCAACGTAAGTCTTGGCAAATGCACTTACTGCAAACATGACAACAAACATTAGAATTATTAATACTTTTAGTTTATTAATATTCATTTAAAATCCTCCAAGATTTTTAATTTAAAGAAAAGCTAACCGAGAAAGTAACCCAGCAAGCTACAGGCTTCCCACCACTTTTAGCAGGTGAGAACGTCCATTGTTTAACAGACTTTACAGCAACCTCATCCAATCCACCAGGACCTGACATCAATGATTTTAAAATTTCAACTGCCCCAACAGAACCATCTTTAAAAACTTCAACCTGCAAAATCACTTCGCCTTCTATACCGGCATTTTTGGCAAAAGCTGTATATTCCGTCGGAGCTCTTGTCATAATAAAAGGTTCGTCTTCATAAATTGCAAATTTATCAGTTTTTCCCAGAATTCTTTCCTGAATTTCTTCATATGGATCTAATGAAGTTACTCCGATAGTCTCTATGATTTCTATATCATCATCATCTTCTCCATCGAGATCTTCTTCAATAATGATTTCAACAACAGGTCTAACTGTCTCTTCAGGTGGTTTAATTCTTTCTTTGATTTCAGGAGGGATATCGATCGCTTCGGTGATATTGATAGTTCTATCATATGGTTTTACTTCTATTTTCGGTGAAACAATAAATGCAAATAGTAATATCAGAATCGCTAAGCTTACCGATTTATCATAATAGCTTTCTGCAATGTCTTTCCAATCAATTGTTCGTTTATGCATATCTCACCTACCTTTGTAACTTAGCTTCAAAATATACACGCAAAGTTTGAGCTTCACGTAATTGATTCAGGATATCAGACATAATACCATAGCTGGTATCTTTATCTGTTCTGAAACAAGTTAACACATTAAAGTCCTCTGCTAATTTTTTCTGCATAACGTACTTTACATCAGGTATAGATACAGCAAAATCATCGATTGAGATCAATCCGTTTTTGTTCACATATATAGTAGCCGAATGATTACGTGGTATTTTTTCTATACTTGCAGCTTTCGGCATTCTCACGGGTATTCCTTTTTCTCTAACAAACACAGTAGAGACCATAAAGAATAAAAGAAGTAGGAAAGCTATGTCGGACATAGATGCAGTTGGTATTGAAGTTTCCGGTTTTGCACTTTTTTTAATAATAGCCATAATACCTTCCTAATTTGTTGATAAAGAAATTTTTTCTGCACCAGAAGCTTGAAGTTTATCTAAAACCTTTACCATATACTGGTATTTACTTTTTCTATCTGTTTTCAGGGATATTACCATATCAGGGTTATCTTTTACAATCTGATGAATTGTTTTCTGCAATTCACTCATTGGAATGATCTGTTCATTTCCACCGGATTTAAGAGTAATGATTCCATCTTTATCTATCCAGATCTTTGTAAGGTTATCTTCTTTTAATTTAACCTTTTTTTGAGTACCGTCAGATACAGCCGGTAAAACTATCCCTAAGCCTTTTTTAATATCAAATTTTGTAGTTGATAGAAAGAAGACAAGCAGCAGAAAAGCTACATCAGACATTGATGCAGTGGGAATACCTCCCAGATCTTTTCTTTTTCTGCGAATCACAATTGCCTCCTATTTACTTTCTACAAGAGTTTCGATCAATTTTTCTGATCCTCTTTGCATATCCATCACAAGACCGTCTACCATGCCGAGGAACATATTATTAAAGAACTGCATTGGAATAGCAACAGCCAGACCAGCAGCAGTAGTGATAAGAGCAATTTGGATACCGCCAGCAACAATAGTAGGTTCTACTTCACCGGCAGCAGCAATATCACGGAATGCACGAATCATACCAACAATTGTTCCAAAGAAACCGAACATAGGTGCAAGGTTGATAACTGTGGAAAGCGGAATAAATCCTTTTTCTAAGAACGCCATCTCGATAACACCAGCATTTTCAATAGCTTTTTCTACAGCTTCAACACCCTTATCTACTTTAAGCAGACCATTATGCATAACTGCAGCTACTGGACCTTTTGTCTCTTCACAAAGTTTAAGAGCTTCATCATATTTTTTTTCTTCGATAAGCGGAATCACTTTACCGAGAAAATCATTAAGATTGATCTTGGCATAATTGAGAGATATTATTTTCCATATAATTGTTGCGATACCCCAGATCAAAAGAAGAAGCAACGGATACATTACAAATCCACCTTGAATAAACAAGTCAACCAACCCGCTGCCAACAATCTTACGGGCGAACATTTCAAGTCCACTAGATTGAGAAGTTTCCTCAAATGGAACTTCTTCTACAACTTCCTCAGCAGCAACTTCTTCAGTTACAACTTCTTCAACTGCAGTTTCCTCTGCAACAATTTCCTCTTGTGCAAATGCAATTGCAGTAAACATGAAATTAGCAAATGCTAAAATCACAAATATAGCTAATAGTTTTTTCCTCATTTTATATCCTCCAAATTTATTTTTATTTCTTAATATTACCAAATATATGTCAAACCAAACGAATAAGTTCTACCAGATGATATATTGCCTGGATTCATATCCCTGGCACTATATGCTGAACTTGTATTAGGATCGACATAATCATCACCATCAAAATCTAAGTCAACTCCACTGGAATATGGATCTCCGGTTTTTGCATAAACAAAATTATAGTTATCCCTATTAAATAAGTTCGAGATATTTGCATAAAACCTAAGTTTCATATTTTTACCAAAAGTTATATTTTTGGTGAATTTCATGTTTGCATTAGCTGTATAAGGAGCAATTACACTATTAGTTTCTAATGAAGGATTGTCATTTTCATCAATCGGTGTGTATGGATATCCTGAAGCAAAATTATAAAGGAAATTAACTGAGAAATCATGAAGAGGAAGAACAGTTTCTGTAAATGGGATATAGAATTCCTCTCCTGCTCCTACTTTAAAAGTGAAATTAAAGTTAAAGTTATGTCGAATATCCCAAGATAATGGAAATTCTCGTAAACTTTCTTCATTACTAGTAGAGGTTACAGAATGATTCCCGTTTGCCCATGTTAATGAATATGCAGCCGATCCTGAGAAGAAGTTTGAAAGGAATTTCCTTAAGTTCAAATCAATTCCTCTTACACTTCCGTAATCTTTGGAAATATATTCATTCCATTTTATTGTAGGATCTGCAGGATCTTCTCTTTCTTCAGTACTCACATAGTTATAAATGTTTTTAAAATAAGTAGTAATATCTATAACATAATCTTCATGGAGTTGATACTGTAAACCTGCTTCATAAGTTATTGTTGTTTGATCATCAAGTTCAGGATTACCAACAATTATAGATGCTCCCGGATTTTCAATAACGTCCTGTGGCCTACCTGTTGTAAAGATATACTGCATTTGCGGTAATTGCCTTTGATAATTATAAACAAAGTGCAATACACTTCTTTCTGAAATCGGATGGGAAACACCAAGACGAGGTGAGATCATAAATTGTGGTTTGTTGAATCTATCACTGATCGTTTCATGGTAATCTACTGCACTGATATATTTTGCATATGCTTCAGGATAATCCTCAGGATCAGGAATCACAAGTGGTGAATCAGGATCGTCTTCATCTTCTAAAACTTTATATGTAGTTTCGTTCATAGGATTATTCGGATCAATAGATTCCAGGTAAGAGCCATAATAGCTTACTGTTTTAATATCATAATCACCACCAAGATACCAGACATCGCACCTTACTCCGGCATTGATGATCAAGCCTTCCCAAATCATAGCATCCTGAATATAGAGACCACCTTGCCATGGCTCTGCTTCATAACCATCTGTCAAACCGGAAGCAGCAATTGTGGCAGCTAAGAGATCTTCTCTTGAATAATAGTCCATACCGCCTGCAGGTGCAAAAACTCCTGTTCCGGGAATTGAATCTCCTTCTGCATAAGATTCTTCCGGTGTACATGCTTGCAGATAATCGTTGTATCTGTTTTCTGAAAGGTCCCATGGATTTCTCCACTGGTTTTTCTTGATTTTATGATTGATGACTTCAAAACCAGTCTTTAGCCCATGAGTTTCATTAGCTTGATATTCAATATCTGTCCTAAACTGGATCATTTGATTACTATCATCAACGTAAGTACCCCAAACAGTGCCAGGTCTAGTAAACTGCACATCCATTGGTTCACCAGTTTCAGTTTCATATGTCCAAAAATAATCTACATCACTAACGATGCTATTAAGAATATTATCTTCACCAGTTAAATAGAAAATACCGTCAGTATTTCCAAGTATGTTATCACCGTAAAGTTCAAATTCAGTGTTAGAATCAAGAGAGAACCATTCATCTCTGGTAATGTCTCGAGGAGATTGAGTAACACTTTTCTCGTACAAACTGGCTTTAAATTTTATGTTTATTTGAGAACCAATAGTATGATCGTATGTAGCAATGTATTGTCTTTGTTCCCCTGCAGTTTTTGCATAATGTTCAAGTGCATATCTCCAAGTGTGGCTAAATGGAAGATGTTCAAATTTATCACCCCGAACAGCAAATGTAAAATTTTGGCGTTCATTAAATTTGTATTTCATTTTTAAATTTGCATTGTAATCATTGTTGCTTCTGTCACCAATATCAAATCCAATAAAATCTTCTCTACCTTCATAAGGATCATATTGTTGATAATCTGACCAACTACTAATAAGTCCAACAATATCTTCATATGGATTCAGATTACAATAATCTTTATATCTCGAATCATTCCAACTACCAACGGCATTGAAATAGAAAGTGAATTTATCTCTGAGAGAAGAAATAAATGGACTTAGTACCGGACCGCCAATAGCAAATTTAATAACATCACTGTTTGCATTATCAGGAGAGTTGATCAAGTGATCTGAGATAACTTCAAGTTTTCCAGAATAATCGCGCGATCCGCTTTTGGTTACAATATTAACCATACCGGACTGTGCATTACCATATTCTGCAGTAAGTCCACCGGTCATTACATCCATATTTGCAATTGCATCAGTATCAATAGTAAGAGCGGAGCCACCATCCACAGGATCGGAAACAGACATCCCATCTACAGTATATGCCATCTCGTTAGATCTACCGCCACGAACATGGATTTCTCCATTAGTGAGAGTAACGCCAGCCTGCATAGCAATCACATCTTCAATCTGCGTAACAGAAATATCTTCGATATCTGATGCCGAGATAGTTGCACCTGATTGTGTTTTAGTAGGTTGAATCATTTCAACCTTGCTCTCAACAACATCAAATCCTTCTATTGCAATAGCTTGTTGCGCTAGTGTAATATTGAGGATCTCAGTGATGTCTAAACAGATTTTAACTCCGGTAATTTTTTTACTTTTAAACCCGCCACGCATACAAAAAACATCATATATTCCGGGCGTAATATTAATAATAAAATATGAACCATTTTCCTTGGTCATCATACCGGCAATGAGTGTTTCACCATCCATTATCGTTATATTTGCGAAGGGAATAGGATTCCCTTTATTATCCGTTACTTTACCCGCAAGTTTACCGGTTGTTCCTGCAGATAATATTGTAATAAGCAAAAAAGTTAACATGAGTGAAATAATGATTTTCTTAAGCATTAATAATCCTCCCTAAATTATTTATTAAATACTTTTCATTTGAACAAAAACTTTAATAAAAAAAATCGTGTCAATCTATATTTTTTATTACTCCCCATTTTTTGATTTTCATTTTCTCTGGTTCCATTCATCTGTCAAGTACTTAGACAATCTTAATTGTTCAGCAATTTCAAGTTCATAAGGTTCAAGATTTTTGTGAATCACAAATTCGTCCATTGTCCATTTCTCCTCGAATCCGGTCATTAAAAGCTGAATAGCTTCATCATAACTTTTTGGAACACTAAGTATTTCATTTATGGCAATTGTTTTTCTACTTAGGTAATTAACCAATCTTTCTTTTTGATCTACAGAAAGGTCAGGCAGAATCTGTGCCAATTTACTTTGATTATGATTGAGTAAAATAGAACCATGCTGAAGAAGACAGTTATTCTTTCTTACCTGTGCACTACCCACGATTTTCTTTCTCTGATAATTCAGTTCATATCTGGAACTGCTCGTAAAACACGGGTTTGCTGCTTGCCTCTGATGTTCCGAGCTTAAATTACCTTTCTCAAAATCAACATCAATATCCATTAATTCAAATCCTTTTGCCAACGCTTTACTGATTTCAGAATATGATTCGGTTACATTGCCGGACAACCTTCCTACTGCAGGACTGATGACTGCATACGTAATTTCATTATCATGGAGAACCAATCTGCCACCGGTAGGTCTTCTCACAAAGCCAAAACCATATCTTTTCAAAGCTGCAAAATCGACTTCTTTGGCAACTTCCTGATTATAGCCGCAGGAAACCGTAGATGGCTCCCAATCATAAAATCTTATGGTGGGTACAGATCGTCCATCTTGAACACATTTAAAGATAGCTTCGTCTATCGCCATATTCTCAGATGAACTCAACTTCCCCGAAATAATAAAACGCCACTTCATTATCAAACCTTTATTAATTATTATTAATATAATGCATTTAATATTCCTTTAATAAACTGAAATTACAATGAGGACGATAAACCTGCATATTATAACGTCATTCTCTTGTTTTTATGTTTTTTAATTAAATATAAAAAAACAGCATTCTGCGGAATAATTTCCGCAGAATGCATCATTAAATAATCAATTATTTTATTCAATAACTTCTCCAATTTTAGAACTGTTATTCATTATTTTCTCCTTAAAACAGAATACTTCTTTCTATTTCATTTTTTCTTGCTGAGATATCATCCATATTAATATTACTTAATCTATCTACGCTAAAAGATTCCACATTAAAAGATGCAGTAACAGTACCAAAGATCATTGCATTCTTAATTGTAGTTTCATCAAGATTTTCTGCAGAAGCGAGATAACCCATAAATCCTCCGGCAAAACTATCCCCTGCGCCGGTGGGATCGATAACTTTTTTTACCGGATAAACCGGAGCGAAAAAGATAAATTTATCTGAGTATGCAAAAGCACCATATTCACCACGCTTCACAATCACAAATTTAGGTCCCATCTCTTTTGCTTTTTTTGCAGCGTCAAAAATATTATGTACTTCTGTTAACATTCTTAATTCATCTTCATTTATAAATAGAATATCAACATTATTAATAACTTCTAACAGATTTTCTCTTGCGCCTGATATCCAGAAATTCATCGTATCACAAGCAGTGATCTTGGCATTATTCATTTGTTTTAAAACTTTTATTTGCAAAACAGGATCAATATTTCCCAAAAACAGATAATCACATTTTTTATTTTCTTCACAAAGTTGAGGATTAAAATCTGCAAATACATTGAGTTGTGTATCGAGTGTTTCGGCTTTGTTAAGATCATTATATTTCCCTGACCAGTGAAAAGTTTTACCGGAAACTACCTCAAGATCTTGAGTGTCAATTTTATTCTTTACAAGAAGTTCAAAATGTTCTTTAGGAAAATCTTCTCCAACAATTCCCACAATGCTGCTCTTACAAAAATTCTTGCTGACCATTGAAGTAAATATTGCAGAGCCTCCCAGAGAACGAACAACCTTTCCAAAAGGAGTTTCTATATTATCCAGTGCAATAGAACCAACAATAAGCAAACTCATTTATTTTCCTGAACTTGAATTGAATCTGTTTTGGAAGAAGTAACCCAACTTCTAAACTTATCAGGATTTGAATTTGAAAAATATCTGATTATCATAATAACAAAAACAAGAGCAAGAATTCGAATGATAAAATTGACCCAGGTAGAGCTTCGCTTATTTCTCATCTCCTGCCATCTTCTTTCTATCTTCTCTTTAATCTCTTTCATAATATATATTAACGGATGCTTGCGAACAATCCTTCCTTAAATCTTTTTAATCCTTCTTCAATGTTTTCCATACTTGTTGCATAAGAAAATCGAACAAAATTATCTATGCCGAAAGCAGAACCCGGAACGATTGCAACTTTATGCTCTTTTAAGAGGTATTGGCACAATTTTACAGATTTACTTTTAACTTTTTTATCAAATGATTTTTTGTGTTTATTTTTAAAATTGTGGGCGTAATATGAAATATTCGGCATTGCGTAAAACGCTCCTTTTGGCATATTACAGGTAATATTAGGAATTTCATTCAATTTTTTAACGAGATAGTCTCTTCTCTTTTGAAACTCAATTCTCATCAAATTGATATCTTCTTCACATTCATTCAGAGCAACTATTGCTGCTTTTTGAGTAATGGAATTCACACATGAAGTTGTATGACTTTGGATTCGTGCTGCTCTGGCCATAATATCTTTAGGACCTGCCGCATAACCAAGCCGCCATCCCGTCATTGCATAAGCCTTTGAAACACCATTTATAAGAATTGTATTCTCTCTGAACTCGTCTGATAATGAAGCTATTGAAACATGTTCTTCACCATCATATATCAATTTTTCATATATCTCATCAGAAATTACCAAAATGTTATTTCTCAAACAAACTTCACCAATTGCTTCCAATTCTTTTTTATTATAA
Organism: Candidatus Cloacimonadota bacterium; assembly: GCA_030600585.1. Lineage (GTDB taxonomy): Bacteria > Cloacimonadota > Cloacimonadia > Cloacimonadales > TCS61 > Tenebribacter. The sequence continues at coordinate 8,756 of JAUVLU010000060.1, forward strand.
ACACTTCCGGTTGGATTATTTGGTGAATTTAAAATTATCGCTTTGGGATTGCATAAAGATTCAATAGTCTCTTCCAACCGTTTAGCTGTGATCTTAAAATTTGTTTTCATTGTTGTTGGAATAAGAACTGGATGCGCATCGACCATTTCGACCTGAGATGTGTAACTCACCCAATAAGGAGACGGGATCAAAACTTCATCGCGAGGATCACAAATTGTCATTAACACAAACACAATAGAAGCTTTAGCACCCGGAGAGACAAGGATATCTTCTACATCACAATCGAGATTATTGTCTCTTTTAAGTTTGTTGGCAATAGTTTCCCGAAGATCTAAAATTCCACCTGTATTTGTATAATGTGTAAAATCATCATTTATGGCTTCAATTGCACGATCTTTGATCTTCTGTGGTGTATCAAAATCGGGTTCTCCCACACCAAAATTAATTATATCGATACCTTCGGCTTTCATTTGATCTGCCAACGATGATACCGTTAACGTGGGCGATGGTTTTATTGCTTTTGCTCTATGTGATAATTGAATAGGCATCTTCTCCCCTTTTCCTTTATTATTGTCCATCTACTACAATTCTATTAAGATCGGCAATCTTAAGAAATAATTTTCTTATCATGCTCAAAAGATAATATCTGTTCTTCCTTATTATTGCATCGTCAACATTCACCATGACGTTATCGAAGAATTGATCTATAAATTTTCCAAAAGTAATAAATTCATTTAGTGCTTTATTATAATTTTTTGTCAAAAGACACTCATTTATCTTTATTGTTAATTTGATGAATTCTTCCAGAAGTTTGATCTCACTTTCTTCAGTTAATAGATTTTTATTTACATCTCCAATATCCTTAACATCGGCAATAATATTGGAAACACGTTTAAATCCCAAAACAAGTTTAATAAAATCTTCCTGTTTTTTAAGTTCCTGCAACGCCTCAGCTCGATGGATAAGGTCGGGGATGTTGGAATGATCGATATGCATCACACTATCGATGATATCGTAATCGATCTTTTTCTGTTTAAGAAGCCAGTTCACACGCTGCTTAAAAAAGTCATAAACTACATCTTTATTGTTCCCCGGTTTATCAAGTTTGTTTTTTAGAAGTTCAAACGATCTATCTATTAATTTGTGAATATTTATTTCAAATTTATTATTGGAAATTATCTGAACAACTCCGTTAGCAGCACGTCTGAGCGCAAATGGATCTTTCGATCCTGTCGGGATCATATCCACTCCGATGATACCGCAAATTGTATCAATTTTATCTGCAATGGCAACCACAGAGCCGGCTAAAGACATCTCATTTTCACCATTCTGATAATGCTCTTCAATTACCAGTGCAGTTTCTTTTTCTTCTCCGCTCTTCAAAGCATATTGATTTCCAATATATCCTTGAAGTTTTGTAAATTCTTTTTCGCCAAGCATCAGAGTTACAAGATCTGATTTGCACAAATATGCTCCTCTCAAAGAGTGCTTTTTTACATCATCTTCAAGATTTAATTCATCACACAAAAATCCGGTAAGTTTTTTTATTCGCTCGGTTTTTTCCAAAATAGAACCAAGTTTTTGTTGGAACATAACCTCTGATAATTTTGGTACAAAAGTTTCTAAAAGTTTTCCTGTATCTTCCTTAAAAAAGAATTCAGCATCTTCTAATCTTGCTGTTATCACTTTTTCATTTCCCAATTTTATCGGGCTGGAATACTGCGGATCACCATTGGAAATGAATATAAATTTATTGCTAAGTTTGCCATCCTGATTACTTACAGAGAAATATTTTTGATGTTCAGAAAGCGTAGAAGTTACAATCAATTTGGGAAGTTCAAGATATTTTTTATCGAATTCTGCAATAACTGCGTTTGGGTATTCTACAAGATCGGTTACAGTCTCAAGTAATTTATTATTTTCTATAACTTGTTCGTCAGAATTTATGAAAAGCTCGTTAATCTGTTTACAAATAATTTTTTTTCGCTTTTCTCTGTTTGGGATTACAAAAAATTCGGCAAGTTTTTCTTCATACTCATCTATCAAATTTATTTCAATTGGATTATCCAGTTTTTGAAAACGATTACCATAAGATATTCTGCCGGACTGCAAACCATTGAAAGAAAGCGAAAGCACATCTTTACCAAATAGAACTAACAGCCAGCGAATAGGACGGGCAAAA